>NZ_JBSQBP010000017.1:0-91800 GCF_053851835.1 Microbacterium sp. KNMS | reverse complement strand
GGTCCCGCGCCATGCGCGGGACCGGCCCCTCCGGCGCGAGACGGTCAGCCGAACTGCTCGGCCACCGCGACGCGCGCGTC
Source organism: Microbacterium sp. KNMS (assembly GCF_053851835.1). Classification (NCBI taxonomy): domain Bacteria; kingdom Bacillati; phylum Actinomycetota; class Actinomycetes; order Micrococcales; family Microbacteriaceae; genus Microbacterium; species Microbacterium sp. KNMS. Next base: position 91,720 of record NZ_JBSQBP010000017.1, on the reverse strand, counting down.
GTTCTGCGCCTCGGCCTTCTCCATGTCGAAGGCGAGCACCTTGTCGTAGCCGAGCCCCTCGACCGTGGTCTGCAGGTCGTCGAGCAGGGCGTCGAACTCCGCGTCGTCGCGGGCGAAGACCATCTGCCATGAGTACTGCACGATCTGCGCCTTGATCTGGTTGCGGAGCGTCTCGATCTCCGACGTGTCGGGGGGCGACGTGTACCCGCCGCCGGGGGCGACGAGGATCTGGTCGTGCGTCTCGAGGAAGTCCATCGTGGAGGTCGCGCCGTCCATGTGCGACGACCAGTCCTCGGTGAACGGGTTCGACTGGGTCTCCTGGAAGCTCGGCCAGAACGTGTAGCTGTACGGGAAGCCGGTGTCCGGGTCGACGTCGGCGGGGAGCACGACCGTGACGTTGAGCGCCGACACGCCGTCTCGGTAGGTGCCGCCGCCCCATTCCTCCGGAACAGCGGCCTCCCCGGTCAGGAGCGCCTCCATGCCGAACTCGGTGAGCTCGGGCTCGCCGTCCGCCCCGACCTCCCAGGTCAGGCCCTGCGGTCCGGCGGCGGCGCCCGTCTGGCTGCCGTTCACGTACGCGCCCTCTGTCGAGTAGAGCCAGTCGATGAAGGCCGCGATGCGCTCCGGATCCTCGGCGTCCGCGCCGATCGCGAGCACCTGCTTGCCGCCGTAGATCTCGGCGCCGTACGAGAAGATCTGCTGGTCCTGCATGTTCACCATGCCGAAGCCCTTGCCCTCGGCGGTGTTCTCCGGCGTGTTGAAGGCCGACTGGCCGAGCCACGGCCAGAACGAGAACAGCACCTGCCCGTTCTGGTACTTCGTGAACATCGTGTCGTAGTTCTGCGTGGTCGACTCGGGGTCGACCAGGCCGAGCTCGTTGGCCTCGTGGAAGAAGCGCAGCGAGCGCACGTACGCGGAGTCGTCGTCGATGATGCTCTGGTAGTCGGACCCGTCGGCCTTCGCCAGCGCGAAGCCCATCTCGTCGTACCCGTAGAACGTCGCCGGCTGCTTGGCGTTGTTCATGAAGTTGCCGTCCCAGTCCTTGAAGAGGGACAGCCCGTAGACGGGCTGTCCGTTCTCGGCGGTCGGGTGCGCGGCCTGCATGTCGGCGAGGATCGGGAGGAGGTCCTCGAGCGTGCCCACCTCGGGGTAGCCGAGCTCCGCGTAGTAGTCCCACCGGACGTAGGGGCCGAAGGTCGGCTCGAGCCCCTCCGACGACTCCGTCGGAGGGATCGAGGAGACGCTCGTCGGGAAGGCGTAGACGCCGTCCTTCCCCTCGTTGAGCTTGTCGACCGCGGCGTCGAACCGGGGCGCGTGCTCCATCCGGTCGTAGTACCCGCCCGCGTCGAGCACGAGCCCGCCCTCGATGAGCTCGTCGAGCTTCTCCCCCTTGTCCGTGATGATGAGGTCGCCGAGATCGCCCGCCGAGACGCGGGTGTTGTAGAGCGTGTCGCCTCCGCCCGCGACGTTGGGGGCGATGATGTTGAGCTCCATGTTGAACTTGTCCTTGACGATCTTCGCGAACCATCCGCTCTGCACGCCCATGTAGTTCGCGAGGCCGTCGAAGACGTCGATCGTGATCGTCTCCTCCCAGGCCTCGGGGAAGCTCCCGCTGCCCGAGTCCTGCGCATCGGACGGCTGCTCGCCCGTGATGAGGGAGCAGCCCGCGAGCGACGCGACCGCGAGGGATCCGACCGCGACTCCCGCGGCCAGTCTGGTGAGCTTCATTGCCTGTCCTTTCCTCTGAGCCCGGCCGTCAGCCCTTGACGGCGCCGAGCATGATGCCCTTGACGAAGAACCGCTGGAAGAGCGGGTAGATGAAGATGATCGGGAGCACGACGATCACCGAGATGGTCATGCGGATCGAGGTCGCCGTCTGCGTCGTCGCGGCACCCGCGATCGCGCTGAGGTCGCCGCCCGCGTTCTGCGCCGCCTGGGCGAGCGACGACGCCTGATTGAGGAACATGTACAGCTGGTACTGCAGCGTGTACAGGCTCTGGTCGGTGATGTAGATCAGGGTGTCCTGGAACATGTTCCACTGGGCGACGGCGGAGAAGATGGCGACGGTCGCGAGGATCGGGGTCATGTTCTGGAGGTAGACCCGGAAGAACACCTGCAAGATGTTCGCGCCGTCGACCTCCGCCGCCTCCTGCAGCGAGCGCGGCATCGACTCGACGTAGGTCTTGACGAGGATGATGTTGAACGGCTGGACGACGAACGGCAGGACGTAGACCCAGAAGTTGTTCGTGAGCCCCAGCGCCTTGACGATGATGAAGACCGGGATGAGCCCCGCGCTGAAGTACATCGTCACGACCGTGAACCGGTACCAGAAGCTGCGGCCCCACATCCGCTCCTGCGTGAACATGAAGCCGAGGAAGGCCGACGCGAGCACGGTCGCCGCCGTGCCGAGGACCGTGCGCGCGACGGTGACCGCCGCGGAGGTCGCGAGTCCCTTGAGCTGGAAGATCTCGGCGTAGTTCTCCAGGTGGAACCCGACGGGGAAGAGCCGCACATCGCCCAGAGCCGAGGCGTCGTTCGCACTGACCGAGTTGATGATGAGGTAGTAGAAGGGGTACGCGCAGAGGATCGCGAGCACCGTGAACATCGCGTAGTTCAGGATGTGGAACGCGAGGTCGCCGGCCGACCTGCTGCCGGTGCGGGGCGCGCGTCGATCGGGCGCGAGGCCGGGCGCGACGAGTGCGGATGTCTCGGTGACGGTCATGTTCGCTGCCTCAGATGATCGACGAGCCGCGCGTGCGCTTGGCGATGGCGTTGACGGTGAAGAGCAGGACCACGGAGATCAGGCTCTTGAGCATGCCGACGGCGGTCGCCATCGACAGGTTGTTGCCGGTCAGGCCGATGTTGTAGACGTACAGGTCGAGCACCTCGATGTGCTCCTTGTTGAAGGCGTTCTGGAACACGAAGTACTGCTCCATGCCGTTGTTGAGCAAGTTCGCGATCGAGAGCATGAGCAGGACGATGTAGGTCGGCATGAGCTGCGGCACCGTGATGTGCCACATCGTCTGGAAGCGGCCGGCGCCGTCGAGCTTGGCGGACTCGTAGAGGGAGGGGTCGATGCCCGCGATGGCCGCGAGGTAGATGATCGCGCCCCATCCGAGTCCCTTCCAGAGACTCCAGAGCGTCATCGTGATCCAGACGCCCTCGCCGCCCGAGTCGAGGAACTTCATGGGCGCCGTGATGAGGCCGGAGTCGACGAGGACGTCGTTCACGAGCCCCGTGCTCGAGAACAGGGAGAACGCGATCATGTACACGAGCACCCACGAGATGAAGTTCGGCATAGTCGTGAGCGTCTGCACGGAGTTGCGGAACCACGGCGCCTTGATCTCGTTGAGGAAGATCGCGAACGCGACGGGGAGGACCGAGGTCGCGATCCCGAGGAAGCTCATCGCGAGCGTGTTGGTGAGCACCTGCCCGATCTGCGCGATCTGCGCGGGCGAGTTGAACATGAGCTCGAACCACTGCAGGCCGACGAACTCGCTCCCGGCGAGCCCGAGCGCCGGCCGGTAGTCGTACAGGGAGTAGATCCACCCGTACAGCGGGAAGTACGAGAACAGGAAGATCAGCACCATGAACGGCACGATGCACAGGAACATCCCGAACGACGTGCGCCGACCGCGCCGCCGCGCCCGCGACCGCCCGCGCGGCCCGCCGGCACCTGCGGCGAGAGACGCGGTCTCCGGAGCCGCGCTTCCGACCTCCGTGAGCACGCTCATCGCGCGCCTCCTCTGCACCGGCTCATCTCACTCCTTCGTGTGACCCGCGACGTGCCCTCTTCCGAGGATCAGTCGAATCGCTTCGATAAAGCTACGCAGAGACGTCGCGGGCGTCAAGGGGAAATGTGGCGAGCGCACACGATAGGCGCGATCAAGCCCGGAATCACGCGGGTATCGCGGCGCGAGGCGACGTCGCAGCCCTGGCCCGATCGACCGCCATTTGTCGAAGCGCTCCGCGAAACCGCCCGAAGCGGGGGTGCGGCAGGCTGCGGAGCGGCTGGTCAGGCGCTCGCGATGAGATCCACCATCCGGTCCTCGAAGCCCGGCTCGACCTCGAGCACGACCCGATGGCGCGCGCCGTCGACCTCGGGCCATCCGCGCCACATGCCGCGCAGATCGGCCACCGTGCGACCGCGGCTCGGACCGTGCGTCGTGTCGACCTCGACGTGCACGACGGGCGCGACGACGGTCGACACGAGCCCGCACCCGACCGCGACCGCGAGCGCGTCGTGGTTCGCCGAGGTGCGCTCGCCGGTCACCTGCGCGTAGTACCCGAAGTAGTGGTCGAGGATGTCTGCCGCGTATCGCCCGGCGCGGCCGCCCGCGGCGAGGCGCGCGCGATGCTCCTCGGTGAGGAGCGTGCGCATCGTGACGTCGAGGCCCACCATCGTGACGGGCCACGCGGCGTCGAACACGCGCTGGGCCGCCTCGGGATCGTGCCAGATGTTCGCCTCGGCCCCCGGGGTGACGTTGCCGGGGACGAACGACGCGCCGCCCATGATCGTCACGGCGCGCACGCGGGACGGAAGATCGGGATCCGCGTCCAGGGCGAGCGCGAGGTTCGTGAGCGGCCCGACCGCGACGATCTCGAGCTCGTGCGCGTGCTCGCGGCTGAGCCGCAGCAGCAGATCGACCGCGCTCTCGCGCGCGAGGACCGGCGCGAAATCGAGGTCCGCCCTGCCGCCCTGCCCATCGGCACCGTGGACCGCCGTCGAGAACTCCGGCGCCGTGCCGTCATACGGACCGGCGGCCCCCGCGGCAACCGGGACGTCGGAGCGCCCCGCGATGTCGAGCACGTACGCGGTGTTCCGCGCGGCCTGCGCGACATCGATGTTGCCCCAGGTCGCCGTGCACGCGAGCAGCTCGATCTCGGGCGCCCGGCACGCCGTGAGGATGGCCAGGGCGTCGTCGATGCCGGTGTCGACGTCGAGCACGATCTTGGTCGTCACCGCTCGAGCCTACCCGGCGCGTCCGCCCCGCCTCGCGCGCGCGGCTGCCGCCAGCAGGCCGAGCGCGTCGACCGTGGTCTCCCAGGACAGGCATGCGTCCGTGACGCTCTGGCCGTAGACGAGCCCGGCGGGTCCGCGGGCGACATCCAGCGGCTGCGCGCCCGCGACGAGATTGCTCTCGAGCATGACACCCGCGATCGCGCCGCCCGCGGCGACCTGCTCGGCGATCTCGCCGGCCACCGCGAACTGCCGCACGTGGTCCTTCCCGCTGTTCCCGTGGCTCGCGTCGACGACGAGACGCGGCGCGAGGCCGGCAGCTGCGAGGCGCGAGGCCGCGGCCTGCACGTGCTCGGGGCCGTGGTTCGGGCCGTCCGCCCCTCCGCGCAGGATCACCGAGGTGTCGGGGTTGCCGGTCGTCGCGACGAGACTCGCGCGGCCGTCAGCGCCGATTCCGAGGAACGCCTGCGGCGCGGCCGCCGCCCTAGCGGCGTCGATCGCGACCTGGATGCCGCCGTCCATCCCGTTCTTGAACCCGATCGGCATGGACAGGCCGGAGGCGAGCTGTCGGTGGATCTGACTCTCGGTCGTGCGCGCGCCGATCGCTCCCCACGTGACGAGGTCGGCGATGTACTGCGGGCTGATCGGCTCGAGGAACTCGGTCGCGCAGGGCAGACCGAGCGCCGTGACGTCGCGGAGGAAGCGGCGGGCGAGACGCAGTCCGGTCGCGATGTCATGGCTTCCGTCGAGGTGCGGATCGTTGATGAGTCCCTTCCAGCCGACCGTCGTGCGGGGCTTCTCGAAGTAGGTCCGCATGACGACGAGGAGATCCTCGTCGTGGCGCCGGGCCTCCTCCGCGAGCCGCGCGGCGTAGTCGAGCCCCGCGGCCGGGTCGTGGATCGAGCACGGGCCGACGACGACGAGCAGGCGGGGATCGTCTCCGGTCATCACCGAGCGGACGGCCTCGCGCGCGGCGCCGACGAAGGGGGCGCTGTCGGCGCCGGGCAGCTCTGCGGCGATCTCAGCGGGGCTCGGGAGGGTCGTGAACGAGGCGACGTGGATGTCGGATGCGGCCTCGATGGTGTCCATGGCAGGTCCTGTCCCTGGTCGGGGCGGACCCTCTTGCGCAGAGCCCGCCGATACGGCGAAGGGCAGAGCGATCGCTCTGCCCTGTCGGCTCTGGAGGTGTCGGCACGCTACATCCGCGACGGCCCCTCCAGAGCCGACTCGTCATACGCATACCAACGGGTTGTCATGCCGCCACTCTAGTGCACGGAGGGCGGGCGGGTCGCCCCGTCCGCCCTCCGATCTCTCACGCGGCTGCCGGAGCCATCCGCTCCGCACGGACGACGAGACCGTCGTCGATCGCATCGACCGTGACCGAGCCGCCGTCCGCGAGCTCCCCCGTCACGAGCAGATCCGCGATGCGGTCGTCCACCTCGCGCTGGATGAGACGGCGCAGCGGTCGAGCGCCGAACTCGGGCTCGTAGCCGTTGCGGGCGAGCCACGCCACCGCGGCATCGGTCGCCTCGAGGGCGATATCGCGCGCGGCCAGCCGCGCGCGGGTCGCCCCCAGCAGCAGGTGCACGATCTGCGCGAGCTGCTGCTCGTCGAGCTTGCGGAAGAGCACGATCTCGTCGATGCGGTTGAGGAACTCGGGGCGCATCGACTCGCGCAGCCGCCCCATCACGCGGTCGCGCAGATCCTTCTCGTCGAACTCGCGCCCCGCGGCCGAGAAGCCGATCGCGCCCGAGCGCGAGGTCAGGAACTCCGAGCCGAGGTTCGAGGTCATCACGACGACCGTGTTGCGGAAGTCGACGGTGCGCCCCTGCCCGTCGGTGAGCCGCCCGTCGTCGAGCACCTGCAGGAGCAGGTTGAACACGTCGGGGTGCGCCTTCTCGATCTCGTCGAAGAGCACGATCGAGTACGGGTTGCGCCGCACGCGCTCCGTGAGCTGACCGGCCTCGTCGTATCCGACGTATCCCGGAGGGGCCCCGACGAGGCGCGAGACGGTGTGCCGCTCGCCGAACTCGCTCATGTCGAAGCGCACCACGGCGCTCTCGTCGTCGAACAGGCTCGCCGCGAGCGCCTTCGCCAGCTCGGTCTTCCCGACGCCGGTCGGCCCGAGGAAGAGGAACGACCCGACCGGGCGGCGGGCGTCGCCCATGCCCGTGCGACTGCGGCGGACGGCCTTGGCGACCGCCGTCACCGCATCGTCCTGGCCGATCACGCGGGCGTGCAGCTCCTCCTCGAGACCGGCGAGACGCTCGCGCTCGCTCTCGGTGAGGCGGTTCACGGGGATCCCGGTGGCGCGGCTGATGACGGCCGCGATCTCGGGCTCGTCGACGATCGCGCGGCCGGCTCCGTCGGCCGAGGTGGCGTCGGCGAGGCGCGCCTGCACGGTCGCGATCTCGTCGCGGATGCGGGAGGCCTCCTCGTAGTGCTCGGCCGACACCGCGGCGTTCTTCTCCGCCTCGAGCTCCGCGAGACGCGCGACGAGCTCCTGCGTGTCGACGGGAGCGCCCAGACGCAGCCGCACCCGGGCGCCGGCCTGGTCGATGAGGTCGATCGCCTTGTCCGGCAGCACGCGGTCGGACAGATAGCGGTCGCTCAGCTCGACGGCCGCCCGCAGCGCGTCGTCGGTGTAGGTGACACGGTGGTGCTCCTCGTACGCCGGGCGGAGCCCCTCGAGGATCGCGATCGCGTCCGCGGGCGACGGCTCGCCGACCCGCACGGGCTGGAAGCGGCGCTCGAGCGCGGCGTCCTTCTCGATCTTGCGGTACTCGGAGAGCGTCGTCGCGCCGACGAGGTGCAGGTCTCCGCGAGCGAGACGCGGCTTGAGGATGTTGCCCGCGTCCATGGCTCCCTCTCCCCCGCCGCCGGCGCCCACGAGGGTGTGGATCTCGTCGATGAAGAGGATGAGCTCGCCCTTCTGCGCGGCGACCTCCTCCATCGTCTTCGTCAGGCGCTCCTCGAAGTCGCCGCGGTAGCGCGTGCCCGCGAGCATCGCGGGGAGGTCGAGTGCGACGACCCGGCGGTTCCGCAGCTGCTCCGGAACGGCTCCCGCGACGATGGCGGACGCGAGGCCCTCGACGACGGCGGTCTTGCCGACGCCGGCCTCGCCCACGAGCACGGGGTTGTTCTTCGTCCGGCGCGAGAGGATCTCGATCGTCTGCTCGATCTCGTCGGCGCGGCCGATGACCGGGTCGAGCTCGCCGTCCCGCGCGAGCGCCGTGAGGTCGGTGCCGTACTTCTCGAGCATCGATCCGCCCGCGGTCCGCCCTGCGCCCTGCTCGGGCGCGGCCTGCGGGTCCACGCTCTCGCGCGCGCCCTGGGTGAGGGTCTCCGCGGTCACGCCCGAGCGTGCGAGGATCTGCCCGGCGGGCGTGTCCTGTGCGAGCACGAGGGCGAAGAAGAGGTGCTCGGGGTCCACATAGGTCGAGCCAGACGAGCGCGCCACCTGGAACGCGTGGAACAGCGCCCGCTGCACGGCCGCCGTCACCGCGGCGGCGTCGACGTGGGCCGAGGCACCCTCGCGCGGAAGCCGCTCCTCGGCCTCCCGTGCGATCCCCTCGGGGTCTCCGCCGACGCGCGAGATCGCGTCGGCGACGGTCGCGTCGCCGACGAGCACGTGGAGGACGTGCAGCGCGTCGAGCTCGAGCTGCCCGCGACCGAGGGCGTAGCGCCCCGCCCGCTGCAGGAGCTCCTGCGTGCGCGAGCTGAGGAAGCGGCTGAGATCGATCGAGCGGCTCGCGCGAGCACGCTCGCCCTGCAGATAGCGCGCGAGGAACTCGTCGAACGAGCTCGGCCCATCCTGGGGGAAGTTGTTCTCGGGCATGTCCCGGCATCTCCTTGAAAGTTGCGTCGTTCCCTATCAAGTATGGAACTTGAGTCGGAGTCTATCAAGATCAACGCGATCCCGTGCGCGCTATTCCCGCCCGCGAGAATCTGTCGAGCGACTTGCACTATCGAACGACTATCGATAGATTTCCGCTGTGGTTCAACGAGCGGAGCGACCGTGAGCAGAGCGACGATCCTCATCCTGCGCGTCGTCATCGCCCTCGCCCTTGCGGGGTCGGTCGTCGTGCAGGCGTTCCTCCTCCCGCTGATCTGGGTCGACCTCGAGGGCGTGGAGACGGCGTCGCGGGTCGCCTTCGTCGTCATCCTCGGGCTCGGCGTCGCGACGATGCAGGTCTTCGGGGTGTGCGTGTGGCAGCTCCTCACCAGGGTCCGGCGCGGCTCGATCTTCTCGGAGTCGTCCTTCCGCTACGTCGACGTCATCATCGGGGCGATCGCCGCGGCCGCCCTGCTCGCCTTCGCGCTCGCGATCCTCCTCGCCCCGGGCAGCGCGGCCCCGGGTCTCGTCGGCCTCGTCTGCGGTGCGTCGCTCGTCCTCGGGGGGATGGCGCTGCTCGTCGTCGTCATGAAGGCGCTGCTGCGGCAGGCGATCGCGCGCGAGCACGAGGCGCAGGCCCTGCGGGACGAGCTCGGCGAGGTGATCTGAGTGCCGATCATCGTGGACATCGACGTCATGCTCGCCCGCCGGAAGATGTCAGTCGGCGCGCTCGCCGAGCGGATCGGCATCACCCCCACCAACCTCGCCGTGCTCAAGAACGGACGCGCCAAGGCCGTCCGCTTCGCCACGCTCGACGCGCTGTGCGAGGCGCTGGAGTGCCAGCCGGGCGATCTGCTCCGCTGGGAGCCCGAGGAGTGAGCCCGCGGCGCACGGCGTTTGCTTTCATGGACGCATGAGCGAGTTCTGGGCGGGCGTGCGCACGCTGCTGGAGGGGTTCGGCTGGTGGCGGCGAGATCCGCGCGTGATGGCGGCCGCGCTCATCCCCGCCGCGATCGTCGGCGCGGCGATGGCAGCCGCGCTCATCACCCTCGGAGCGCTCCTTCCCGCGATCGCCGAGGGCCTCACCCCCTGGGCGGAGGACTGGGCCGCGATCTGGACCATCCTCGTGCGCGTGCTCATCGGCGCCGCCGTGCTCGCGGGCGGACTCGTGGTGGCGGTGACGACGTTCACCGCCCTCACCCTGCTCGTGGGCGAGCCCTTCTACGACCGGGTCTGGCGCTCGGTCGAGGCCGCGCGCACGGGGTCCGTTCCCGAGAGCGCGCACGGCTTCTGGCGATCGGTCGCAGACAGCGCGTCGCTCATCGCCCGCGGGCTCGCGATCGCCGTCGCGAGCGTCGCGCTCGGGTTCGTCCCCGTGGTCGGCGCACCGCTCGCCGCCGTCGTCGGAGCCGCGCTCTCCGGCTGGGTGCTCTCCGACGAGCTCTCGGCACGTGCGCTGTCTGCGCGAGGCATCGGGGCGCAGGAGCGACGGGCGCTGCGGCGCGGCTCCCGCGCACGGGTCGCGGGATTCGGGATGGCGACGCACGTGTGCCTGCTCGTGCCCCTGGGCGCGATCGTCGCGATGCCGGCCGCCGTCGCCGGCAGCACGCTCCTCGCGCACACGCTCCTCGAGCGGCGCTCCGCTCAGTCGTCGAGCGCGCGGGGCTGAGCCCGCCCGGCATCGCGCGCGGCGAAGAGCAGCACGGCGAGCACGATCGCGGCCGGGACCGCGAGGCCGACCGCGGCGGCGACATGCGCGTACTCCCCCGTCGCGGCGCCGATCGCGACCGCGATGATGAGCAGCTGCACGACGATCGCGCCGGATCGTCCCCAGGACAGGCCTCGTGCGATGCCGCGCGCGAAGGCGCCCACGGCGAGGGCGCCGACGAGCGTGAGCAGGAGGAGGGCGATCGCGCTGGGCATCGAGGCGACATCCGCCGAGCCGAGCGCGAGCACCTGCCAGCCGGCGAGGGCGAGCACGCCCACCGCCTCGAGTCCGACGAGCACGGCAGCCGTCCGTGCGGTCGCGCTGGTGGCCATGGCTCTCCTCGCTCCCCGTGCCTCACACCGCACGCACGATCAGGGAACGGACAGAAAAAACCCTTGCCCGAGAACCTCGCGTGTATGACAATTGTTAACGGTGTGTTTCCCACAGCGTGGTGGGGCGGAACCTGCACAGGTCCGTCGCACATCCAGCGTAATCCACCCGTTTTGCCACGCTGTGCTTTCCCTGAGAAACCCCACCCCGCAAGGAGCATTCCTATGGACTGGCGCGACAAGGCCGCCTGCCTCACCGTCGACCCCGAGCTGTTCTTCCCCGTCGGGAACACCGGCCCCGCGATCGACCAGATCGAGAAGGCGAAGTCCGTCTGCGCTCGCTGCACGGTCACCGAGATCTGCCTGCAGTACGCCCTCGAGACCGGCCAGGACTCGGGCGTCTGGGGCGGCCTCAGCGAGGACGAGCGCCGCGCGCTCAAGCGCCGCGCCGCTCGTGCCCGTCGCGCCAGCTGACCTGAGGCACCGTCGCGCGAGCTGACCGGAAGGCACCGTCATCTGAAGAAGCCCCGCCTCGGCGGGGCTTCTTCATGTCCGGGTCAGCTGCGGATCCACCTCAGGGGAACCGCGATCGTGACCTCGGTCCCGCCGTGGAAGGCCGTGTCCGGCGCGTCGATCGTCGACCAGTCGATCGTCCCGGAGAGCTCTCCCTGGATGAGCGTGCGGACGATCTGCGTGCCGAGGCCGCGGCCGACCTGGCCATCGGGCAGACCGCTGCCGGTGTCGCGCACGCGCACCTCGAGGCGGGTGTCGTCGCGGTCGGCGACGATCTCGACCTCGCCCTCGCGCCCCGCGAGCCCGTGCTCCACGGCGTTCGTGACGACCTCGGTGAGCGCGAGCGCGAGCGGCGTCGCGTACTCGCTGGGGAGCGTTCCGAATCGGCCCTTCGTGCGCGTGTGCGCGACCGTGTTCTGCGCGGCCGCCACCTCCGCGACGAGGCGCAGCACGCGCGCGAACACCTCGTCGAAGTCGACGTTCTGCGCGAGCCCCTCCGACAGCGTGTCGTGCACGACGGCGATCGCGGCGACCCGCTGCATGGCCTGAAGCAGCGACTCGCGCGCCTCCTCCGAGGTCGTGCGCCGTGCCTGGATCCGCAGCAGCGAGGCGACCGTCTGCAGGTTGTTCTTGACGCGGTGGTGGATCTCGCGGATCGTCGCGTCCTTCGTGATGAGCTCCTGCTCCTGGCTGCGCAGCTCGCTCACGTCGCGGCACAGGACGATCGCGCCCGTGCGGTGACCGTGGTCCTTGAGCGGGATCGCGCGCAGCGACACGGTCACGCCGCGCGCCTCGATGTCGCTGCGCCATGGCGCACGGCCCGAGACGAGGATCGGCAGGCGCTCGTCGGTGTCATGAGACGCCGGCAGGATCTGGCTCGTCACGTCGGCGAGGTTCTCGCCCTCGAGCTCCTCCGCGAAGCCGATGCGGTTGAACGCCGACAGCGCGTTCGGGCTCGCGAACGTGACGATGCCGTCGACGTCGAGGCGGATGAGCCCGTCGGCGGCGCGCGGGGCGCCCCTGCGCGGCCCGGTCGGCGCCGAGAGGTCGGGGAAGTCGCCGGTCGCGATCATCCGGAAGAGATCGTCGGCGCAGTCGTTGAAGGTGATCTGCTGGCGCGACGGCGTGCGCACGTCGCCGAGGTTCGTGTGGCGCGTGAGCACGCCGATCGCGCGGAGGCCGTCGTCCTCCCGGATCGCGATCGGCACGGCGCGCACGCGCGTGGGCGTCTCCTCGAACCACTCGGGCGAGGACGAGTCGACGATCTGCGCGGTCTGGAACGCCTCGCGGACCTGCGCCTGCCACTGCGGTCGGACGCGGCCTCCGACGATGTCGCGATAGAAGAGCGTCGCGGCGCCGCCCGGGCGCGTGTGCGCGACCGCGATGTAGGAGTCGTCCGACGTGGGCACCCAGAAGACGATGTCCGCCGAGGCCAGATCGGCGAGCAGCTGCCCGTCGCCGGCGAGACGGTGCAGCCATTCGATATCCGATTCGCTCGAACGGCCCTGGGCGGAGACGAGATCGCTGAGGGTCGACACGCGTCGAGTCTATGCCGACCGCACGCCGTCCTCCCCGCGTCCGCGCGCTCGCCGCGCCGGGCGCGCGATGCGGCGACCCCGCTCCGGCCCGAGCGGGATGAGCGCCGCCTCCTCGTCGCCGCGGCGTCCGTCGACGCGCGCGACGAGACGGCGGACGGCCTGAGCCAGGGCCGAGCGCGGCATGACCTCTCCGACGGGGCGCGCCGCGAGGAGGGCGGCGTCGGCCGCGCGAGGATCGAGCGGCAGGAACGAGACGTCGTCGACCCCGCCGAATCGCTCGAGCGTGCGCCGGACCTGGCCGCGGGCGTCGATGCCGAGCGGGCCCGTGCGCAGGCGGTTGACGGCGACGACGACCGGGGTCGCGCCGACGATCGCGCGCAGCTCCGCGTATCCGCGGAGGAACCGCGCGATCCCGATCGGGTCCGCCGCGGCGACCGCGACCACGACGTCTGCCGACGAGAGGGCCGCGAGCGTCGCGGCGTTGCGGCGGGGCCCGTCGAGGTCGCTCATGATCTCCTCGTCGGCCTCGAGCGACGCCGCCGTGTCGACGACCGTGACGTCGGCCCATCCGCGGCACGCCTCGAGAGCCGACGCCACGCGCCGCTCCGACAGCTCGGGCCACCGTGCTGCCCGGTTCAGCCCGGGCAGGACGTCGACGATGCCGTCGGCGCCGCCCACGGGCAGGCTCAGGCGCGTGAGCTCCGCGGCGTCGAGCCCGCCGAGCTCCGCCTGACGGCAGGCGGCCGCGAACCCGGGCCCCTCGTCGGCGAGCCCGAGGGCGATGGCGACCGCGGGCGCGTGCGTGTCCGCGTCGACCAGCGCGACGTGGCCGCGCGTGCGCGCGGTCTCGACGGCGAGCTCGATGGCGACCGTCGTCCGCCCCGGCGCGCCGTGCGCGCCCCACACGGCCACCACCCGCCCTCGCTCCCCGCCGACGGCGCGCACCGCCAGGGATCCGCTCCGGATGGCCTCGGCCAGGCGCCAGCCCTCCACCGCGAGGGGCAGCGGATCGGCGAGGCCGAACGCGCGCGCGAGGCGCGCCTCGCCCGCGCGTTCGCCCAGTGCGACGATCCGGACGCCGTGCCGATCGCAGGCGCCCACCACGCCGTGCGTGAGCGCCGTGCGGGACGCCGGCAGGACGAGCGCCTCGGCGGAGCGCAGGACGTCCCACACCTCGGCCGTCGGATCGCCGAGCGAGCGGGCGATCGTCTCGGACGGCCAGGTCGCGATGACCGAGAGGCCCTCGTCCTCGAGGGCCTCCGCGAGGGCCGACCCGCGCGGCTCGTCGAGCGCCACGACGACGTTCACGATCCGGCTCCGGACTGCGGGACAGCCGAGAGCGCGGCGCCCGAGGACACCGCCGCGAGCACGTCGGCGACGCGCGCCCGGTCGATCACGAGCTCGATCGACGCTCCTGCCGCGCCCATCACGGCGTCGTCGCGGAGCACGGCGGCGACCGTCGCGTCCGCCACGAGGATGCGCGGCTCGTCGTAGACCCCCTGCTCGAGGAGGGGCGCCGCCCAGAGCTCGACCGCCGTGCCCTCCCCGACCGACGACGGCACGTCGACGGCGCTCTCGACGACGACCGTCGTGACCGCCGCCTCGTCGGCCGGCGTCACGGCCGACGAGGGGACGAGCTCGCCGGCCTCGATCGTGCGCGTCGCGACGTACCCCTCCGCGAGCTCGTGGGGCGCGAGATAGGCGTTCTCCGCGCCGCCCAGGGCGACGTCGACGACCGCGAGATCGCCCGCGGTCACCGCCTCCCCCGGGACGATCGTCGTCTCGGCGGCGAGCACGGGCGCGGTCTGCCGGGCAGCCGACACGACCCACCAGACCCCGGCGATCGACGCGGCGATGAGGGCGAGGCCGATGAAGAACCGCGCGTCGCCCCAGAACACGCGCCGGCGACGCGGAACGGGGGCAAGGGCGGCGACGTCGCGGACCGGGGTCGTCGTGGTCATGAGCCCATGCTGTCCGAATCGGCGCGACGCCTGAGAAAGTTATCCACAGGATGGCGCGTCCGGGTCCCCGGAGACCCGCCCCTGCCCATAATGGGGCCATGCCCGACAACTCCGACGTGCGCTACCTCGCGCCCGCTCAGGTCGCCGAGCTGCTGGGCATCTAGGCGGACGAGGTCGTCGAGCTCGTCCACGCCGGACGACTCCGCGGCGCGCGACTCGGCTCGCCCGCGCGCTGGCGCATCGAGCAGCTCAGCGTCGACGAGTACCTCGAGGACCAGCACGAGGAGACGCGGCGGATGGCCCTGTGGCGGGAGTCGAACGAGGCGAGCTTCCCCGAGCTCTGGGGCCGTCGGCGCCCCTGACGGATCACGGCGCGACGACGCCGACCGCGGCCGCCACGCGCACCCAGGCGACGGCCTCGAACGACACGATGCGGAACGCCGTGACCGCGGCGGAGCGGCGGGGCGAATCGGGGTCGTGCAGCGCCAGGTCGAGGTGATCGGCGCCGACGCGGTCGATCGTGCCCGACAGCGCGCGCCCCGACACGACGCCGATCGCCACGGTGGCCCTGCGCCGCGCCAGGTCGCGCAGAGCGAACCCGAAGGTGACCCGCTGCGCGAGGCGGCTCTCGGGCTCGGTCGGGCGCGCGCTGCGCAGGAGCTCGCCCTGCGCCGCGCCGATCGAGCGGATGGCCGGCAGCGGCACGAGCACCGCGCTCTCCGCCGCGCCGTGCGCGCGGAGCGGGCGGACAGCCATCCAGTCCGCCCCGACCGAGGTGACCGACGCCTCCAGCGACGATCCGTCGCGCAGCTCGATCGACAGGGGCGAGGCCGCCGACTGCGCGAACGCCACGAGGCGCTCGCGGAGGGCGAGGCGGGACACGCGCAGCCGCTCGGCCTCGGAGTCCAGCGCGGCCCGCTCGGCCTCCCACTCGGCCGCGAGCTGGTCCTCCAGGTCCTCGAAGAAGCGATCCCAGCGCATCTGCGAGAGCGTAGGGGAAAGCGTGCGGCCCCGTCATCCGCTCTCCACAGGCATGTATGCGGGGTTCCCGGCCGCGCGGGCGTGCTGGTTCACTCGGGCAACCCTTCTCCCCGACCGGAATGAGGCTGTCATGCCGCCGAACGCCGCGGGTGCGACCTCTCGCAGACGGTCCCACCGCACCGAGGAGGACGTCGAGGAGCTCTTCGCCCCGCAGCGCACGTCCTCCGCCGAGCTCCCCGATCCCGCGCCGCTCGTCGCGGCCCTCACCCGCGGCATCCTCGAGGCTCTCGCCGGCACGCGCGAGGTCGATCAGCTCGCGCGCTGGCTCGCCGAGGAGACGTACCTCAAGCTCGTCCAGCGCGCGAACCTGTCACGCCGGGCGCGCAGCGCACGTCGGATGCCGGCGCAGCGCCCCGTCTTCACGGTGCGCACCATGCGTCAGATGGCGCCGGCCGACGGCGTGGTGGAGGTCGTCGTCATCGTGGCGATGCCCGACCGCACCCGCGCGCTCGCGATGCGCCTCGAGGGTCTCGACCGCCGGTGGCGCGCCACCGACATCCGGATCCTCTGACTACCGCTGCCGGTAGGACGACAGGAAGTTCCCGAGCCGCTCGATCGCCTCGCTGAGCACACGCGCCTCGGGCAGGGTCACGACACGGAGGTGATCCGGCGTCGGCCAGTTGAACCCCGTGCCCTCGACGAGCAGGATGTGCTCCGACACGAGCAGGTCGTACACGAGCTGCTTGTCGTCGCGGATCTCGTGCACCTCGGGGTCGAGCCGCGGGAACGCGTAGAGCGCACCGTCCGGGCGGACGCACGAGACGCCCGGGATGGTCGAGAGCTTCTCCCAGGCGACGTCGCGCTGCTCGTGGAGGCGTCCGGTCGGAGCGATGAGGGCGTCGATGGACTGCACGCCGGTGAGCGCGGCGAGCACGGCGTGCTGTGCCGGCACGTTCGCGCACAGCCGCGTCGACGCGAGGAGCTGGATGCCCTCGAGGAATCCCTTCGCGTGCTTCTTGGGACCCGTGATGACCATCCATCCGGAGCGATACCCGGCGACGCGGTAGGTCTTGGAGAGGCCGTTGAACGTGAGGACGAGGAGGTCGGGGGCGACCGTGGCGGTCGGGATGTGCACGGCACCGTCGAAGAGGATGCGGTCGTAGATCTCGTCCGACAGGATCAGCAGGGAGTGCTCGCGCGCGATCTGCGCGATCCCCTCGAGCAGCTCGCGGCTGTACACGGCTCCCGTGGGGTTGTTCGGGTTGATGACGACGATCGCCTTGGTCTTCGAGGTCACCTTCGAGCGGATGTCCTCGAGGTCGGGCTGCCAGCCGTTCTCCTCATCGCACAGGTAGTGCACGGGGGTGCCGCCGGACAGGCTCGTCATCGCGGTCCACAGCGGGTAGTCGGGCGCGGGGATGAGCACCTCGTCGCCCTCGTCGAGGAGCGCCTGCATCGTCATCGTGATGAGCTCGGACACGCCGTTGCCGAGGTAGACGTCGTCCGGATCCACGTGCGGGAAGCCGGGGGTCTCCTCGTAGCGGCTGACGATCGCCCGGCGCGCGGGCAGGATGCCGCGGCTGTCGCTGTAGCCGTGCGCATACGGGACGGCCTCGATCATGTCGCGCACGATCTGGTACGGCGCCTCGAAGCCGAAGATGGCGGGGTTGCCCGTGTTGAGCTTCAGGATCGAGTGCCCGTCCGCCTCGAGCCGCGTCGCCTCTGCCAGTGCTGCCCCGCGGATCTCGTAGAGGACGTTCTGGAGCTTCGCGGACTGGCCGAGGGGACGGAGGGAGTTCATCGCATCAGGATATGCCCGCGCCGGGCGTGGCTCGGTGCGACGAGGGCGGGCCACCGGAGATCCGGTGGCCCGCCCTCGTCGCGTCGCGCGCTACTTCTTCTTCGCGGCCCTGCGCTGCTCGCGGTTCTGCGGCACGGGCGCCGCGGCGCCGTCGTCGTCGGTCCGCTGGCCGAACGCGCCGCGCGGCGCGTCCTTCTGACGGGCGCGGTCGGTCTGCGACTTCTGCACCTGGCCGCGCTCGTTGCGCACCTCGACGTCGCCGTCCTCGCTGGGCGCCGAGTACTCGAGACGCTGCTCGGCCGGCGCTTCGGCAAGACCCTTGGCCTCCACCTGCGGCGCGGCCTGGTCGTCCTCGCCGACCTTGCGCACCTCGACCTCGAGGTTGAAGAGGTAGCCGACGGCCTCCTCCTTGATCTGCCCCATCATCGCCTGGAACATCGAGTACCCCTCGCGCTGGTACTCGATGAGCGGGTCGCGCTGCGCCATGGCCCGCAGGCCGATGCCGTCCTTGAGGTAGTCCATCTCGTAGAGGTGGTCGCGCCAGCGGCGGTCGAGCACCTGGAGCACGACGCGGCGCTCGAGCTCGCGCACGGCCTTCTCGCCCAGCTGCTCCTCGCGCTTCGCGTACGCGATCTTCGCGTCGCTGAGCAGCTCGCGCTTGAGCGCCTCGGCGGTGATGCCGCCCTTGCGCGCGCCGGCCTCGGCCACGACCTCGTCGATCGTCACGCCGACCGGGTACAGCGTCTTGAGCTCGGTCCAGAGCGCGTCGAAATCCCAGCTCTCGTTGTGGCCGCCCGACGTGTGGTCGTCGACGATCGCCGTGATGGCGTCCTCGATGAAGTGCTCGACGCGGTCCTTGATGTCGTCGCCGTGCAGGATGGTCCGGCGGTCGGCGTAGATCGCCTCGCGCTGGCGGTTGAGGACGTCGTCGTACTTCAGGACGTTCTTGCGGGCCTCGGCGTTGCGCGACTCGACGGCCGCCTGCGCGTTCTTGATGAGGCGCGAGACGAGCTTCGACTCGATCGCGACGTCGTCCGAGAAGTCGGTGCGCGACAGGAGCGCGTCGGCCGGGCCCGACTGGAAGCGGCGCATGAGGTCGTCGGTGAGGCTCAGGTAGAAGCGGCTCTCACCGGGGTCGCCCTGACGGCCGGCGCGTCCTCGGAGCTGGTTGTCGATGCGACGCGACTCGTGGCGCTCGGTGCCGAGCACGTAGAGACCGCCGGCCTCGCGCACCTTGGCCGCCTCC
Source organism: Microbacterium sp. KNMS (assembly GCF_053851835.1). Taxonomy (NCBI): domain Bacteria; kingdom Bacillati; phylum Actinomycetota; class Actinomycetes; order Micrococcales; family Microbacteriaceae; genus Microbacterium; species Microbacterium sp. KNMS. Next base: position 72,848 of record NZ_JBSQBP010000017.1, on the reverse strand, counting down.
TCCTCGACGCGCTCCTTGACGGCGTCGAAGACGGCGGGCCACTCGGCCTCGTACTCCTCCGGCGTCTCCTCGGGAGAGAGGCCCTTGGCCTTCATCTCCTGGACGGCGATGAACTCCGCGTTGCCGCCGAGCATGATGTCGGTGCCTCGACCCGCCATGTTGGTCGCGACCGTGACGGCGCCGAGCTGACCGGCGCGCGCGACGACCTCGGCCTCGCGTGCGTGGTTCTTCGCGTTGAGGACCTCGTGCCGGATGCCCTTCTTGGACAGCAGGCGCGACAGGTACTCGCTCTTCTCGACGCTGACGGTGCCGACGAGCACCGGCTGACCGTTCGCGTGGCGCTCGGCGATGTCCTCGACGACCTGCGCGAACTTGCCCTGCTCGTTCTTGTAGACGAGGTCGGTCTGGTCCTTGCGGACCAGGGGCCGGTTGGTCGGGATCGGGATGACCCCGAGCTGGTACGTCGACATGAACTCGGCGGCCTCGGTCTCGGCCGTGCCCGTCATGCCCGCGAGCTTGTCGTAGAGGCGGAAGTAGTTCTGCAGCGTGACGGTGGCGAGCGTCTGGTTCTCGGCCTTGACCGGGACGCCCTCCTTCGCCTCGATCGCTTGGTGCATGCCCTCGTTGTAGCGGCGGCCCACGAGGATGCGGCCGGTGTGCTCGTCGACGATCATGACCTCGTCGTTCATGACGACGTAGTCGGTGTCGCGCTTGAAGAGGGCCTTGGCCTTGATCGAGTTGTTGAGGAACGAGATGAGCGGGGTGTTCGCCGACTCGTACAGGTTGTCGATGCCGAGGTAGTCCTCGACCTTCTCGATGCCCGCCTCGAGAACGCCGACCGTGCGCTTCTTGATGTCGACCTCGTAGTCGACGCCCTCCTCGAGGGTGCGCGCGATCTTGGCGAACTCGGCGAACCAGCGGTTGGCCTCGCCCGACGACGGGCCCGAGATGATGAGCGGCGTGCGGGCCTCGTCGATGAGGATCGAGTCGACCTCGTCGACCACCGCGAAGAAGTGGCCGCGCTGGACGAGATCCTCCTTGCGCCACGCCATGTTGTCGCGCAGGTAGTCGAAGCCGAACTCGTTGTTCGTGCCGTAGGTGATGTCGGCCGCGTACTGCTCCCGGCGCACGGCGGGCGTCTGGCCCGACACGATGATGCCGGTGGTCATGCCGAGGGCGCGATACACGCGGCCCATGAGCTCGGCCTGGTACGACGCGAGGTAGTCGTTGACGGTGACGACGTGGACGCCCTTGCCGGCGATCGCGTTGAGGTACGAGGGGAACGTGGCGACGAGCGTCTTGCCCTCACCGGTCTTCATCTCGGCGATGTTGCCCAGGTGGAGCGCGGCCCCGCCCATGAGCTGCACGTCGTACGCGCGCATCCCGAGCGTCCGCTTGGCGGCCTCGCGGACCGCCGCGAACGCCTCGGGCATGAGCTGGTCGAGCGTCTCGCCCTTCTCGTGGCGCGCACGGAGCTCAGCGGTCTCGCTGCGCAGCTCCTCGTCGGTCAGCTTCGCGTAGTCCTCCTCGAGGGCGTTCACGGCGGTGACCACCCGCTGCAGCTGCCGTCGGACGCGTCCTTCGCCGGCACGGAGCAGCTTCTCGAACGGATTTGCCACGTATCACTCCTCGATCGGGTGCCTCATCCCGGGCGGATGGGCCAGGTCGCCGTCGAACGGCGACGGGCATACTCGCCCATGTTATCCGGCCGTGACAATGACCGGCCAGCAGACTCTCAGTCGGCGCGCTCACCCCATCCGCCCGGCGCGCTCAGCTGTCGGAGGAGGTGCGCGTTGCGGCGGCGGATGAGGCGGCGCAGATACGGAACGAGGACGAGCCGCTCCGCGATCGCGCCGAGCACCGGCGAGGCGAGCTCGATCTCATCGATCATGCGCGACCCCGCGCCGTGCGGCTCGAACACGTGGACGTGGCGGAAGCGCCGGAACGGTCCGCGCATCTGCTCATCGACGAAGCGCACCCCCTCCTCCAGCTCGGTGATCACCGAGGTCATCGTCCACGGGACGCCGAAGTGCCAGGCGCGCCAGGTGACCGTCTCCCCGAGGCCGATCGAGCCCGCCGTGACGCCCCCGATCGCGCGCTCGCGCGACGAGGCCATGGACGCGACGTGCGCATCGACGTCGAGCGACACCGCGAACAGGCGCTCCGGCGGGAAGGCGGTGTCCGTCACGATCGTGAAGCGGCTGCTCATATCGCGATGCTCGCATGGCGTCGCATCCGATGCCTCGACGTCGAGAGACGCGCCGTGCCGACAGGACGCCCCCGATCGCGCGCTCGCGAGGCCTCGTGGCCTGCTCGAGACCGCGCAGCCCGCGCCAGGTGTCGACTCCGCGCCGAGCGCCGCGCCCCTGCCGCCGTCGTCGGCGCCGACGCGCACACTCGCGCGCGCACCGCGACTTCGGCGCCGACGCGCACCCTCGCGCCGGCGCCGCATCCGATGTCTCGACGTCGAGAGACGATGCGCGGCTCCTTGAGAGGATGGCCCCGAGCGGCTCGCGCCGCGGGAGGGGGATGCGGATGGCCGACACCGAGCGGATCGCGGTCGTCGCGGGAGCGAGCGGCTTCGTCGGACGCGCGCTCGTCAGCGCGCTCGAGGCGGAGGGGCGCACGGTTCGCACGATCGGCCGCGGCGGACCCGCCCGGTGGGACGACCCCGCGTCGATCGCCACGGCGATCGATGGCGCGGATCTCGTCGTGAACCTCGCCGGGAAGTCCGTCAACTGCCGGTACACCGACCCCCATCGCGACGAGATCCTGCGGTCCCGCGTCGACACGACCCGCGCGCTCCGCGAGGCGATCGCCGCCTCAGCGCGGCCTCCGCGCGTGTGGATGAACGCGAGCACGGCGACCATCTACCGGCACGCGACGGACCGCCCTCAGACCGAGAGCACGGGCGAGCTCGGCACGGGCTTCTCGGTCGACGTCGCGCGGGAGTGGGAGCGCGAGCTCTTCGCGGGCGACCTCCCGGCCACGCGCCGCGTCGCGCTGCGGATGGCCATCGTCCTCGGCGACGGGCCCGCCACGCGGCTGCTCTTCCTCCTCGCGCGCCTCGGCATCGGCGGCCCGCAGATCGACGGATGGTGGTTCCCCCATCGCCGCTACCGCGGGATCGGCTCCGCCCCGAGCGGCGACGGACGCGCCCCGCGGCACCGCACGGGCGGCCGCCAGCGGTTCAGCTGGGTGCACATCGACGACGTGATCGCGGCCATCCGGTTCCTCGAGACGCGCGACGACATCGACGGCGTCGTCAACGTCGCGTCTCCGAACCCGAGCGACAATCGCACGCTCATGCGGACCCTGCGCCGCATCGTCGGCGCGCGCTTCGGCCTGCCCGCGTGGCGCTTCATGCTCGAGCCCGCGATGTGGGTCATCCGCACCGAGCCCGAGCTCGTGCTGAAGAGCAGATGGGTCGTTCCCGAGCGGCTCCTCGCCGCCGGCTTCCGCTTCTCGCACCCCGCCCTCCTCGAGGCGCTGCAGGACGTCGCGCCGCGCCGCTGACCTGCGAGGATGCCGCGAATCGGCGACCGGATCCCTTACCGCATGGCTGTCCGCTTGTCGAGGGTGCATCCGCAGTGTCACGCGCTGTCTATCATTCAGTCAGGAGCTGTTCACGAGACGTCGTCCGGGAATCCCCGCCTCCGTCGGATCGGCTCCATGTTCCCCGTCCTGACGGCGTCCGCCGTAAGTAGATACGAGGTGATTGATGACGCTTCTGGGCACCCCTTCCGGTCGCACCGCACACTCCCCGCGCGAGGTCGCTCCCGACCATGCCGCCACGCGCCTTCATGACGGGATCCTGCATCTCGTCGAGGAGTCCACACCGGACGAGGCCCAGACAGCCGATCTCCTCGCGCTCGCCGATCTCCTCGAGCGCGCGGGCATGCAGCCGCTCCTCCTGCGCCGGACGAGTGGGCGCCCCGCCCTCGCGCTCGACGTCGAGGACAAGCCCGCCGCGCTCGCCGCGCTGGCCGCCGACGAGGGTCCGTGGGCGGCGGCGCGCTCGGCCCGACGCGTTCCCGTGCCGCTCTCCTCGGGGGTCGAGTCCGCGTTCGCGAAGGACGTCGCGGTGCTCTTCCGCCCGCGCATCGTGCCGTCGGGCACGCTGAGCTACGGCGCCGACTGCGGCGTGCGCCTCGAGTTCTGGCGTCGCGAGGGCGCCATCGTGCGCGCCCCGCGACGGAACGCGCTGACCCGCCACGTGATCGCGGCGGACGACCTCGCTCTGACGACCATCCGCCGGCATGGACGCGAGTGGCGCACGCTCGAGGGGATGTTCGACGCGGGTCCGCACGAGGTGACCTTCGACATCGACATGGTCTTCTCGTGGGTCGACGGCTCGTCCAACGACTTCCAGCGCGAGCGCGCGAAGCGCATGAACGCCTACGTCGTCGGGGAGGGCGACGCGCACGCCGCGCGCTATCGCCACGTCGACGAGCTGCGCTACGCCCTGCGCAGCGTGCACATGTTCGCCCCGTGGGTCCGCCGCATCTTCATCGCGACCGACAGCCCCGCGCCGCGCTGGCTCGCCGAGCACCCGCGGGTGACGATCGTCCGCAGCGAGGAGTTCTTCGCCGACCCGACGGTCCTCCCGACCCACAACTCGCACGCCGTCGAGGCGCAGCTGCACCGCATCCCGGGCATCGCCGAGCACTTCCTGTACTCGAACGACGACATGTTCTTCGGCCGTCCGGTCTCCCCCGAGATGTTCTTCACCGCGGGCGGGCTCACGAAGTACGTCGAATGCGGCGTGCGCATCGGCGTCGGCCCCTCGCGGCCGAGCCGATCCGGCCACGACAACGCGGCGCGCGTCAACCGCGACCTCCTGCGCGAGCGCTTCGGACGGGTCATCCTTCGCGACCTGCAGCACTGCGCCACGCCGCACAGCCGCGAGGTGATGTTCGAGCTCGAGCGCGAGTTCCCCGAGGAGTTCGCGCGGACGGCGGCGGCCCGCTTCCGCAGCGCGACCGACATCTCGGTCACGAACTCGCTCTACCACTACTACGCGACGTTCACCGGCCGTGCGCTCGCGACGACCGAGCCGCGGACGGCGTACATCCAGACGACGCAGCGCGATGCGCCCGCGCGGATGGGGCGACTGCTGGCCGGGCGGGACGTCGACATGTTCTGCCTCAACGACGGCAGCGAGCCCGAGCTGCCGGAGGAGCTGCGCGCTCGGGTCGTCCGGGAGACGCTCGAGGCATACTTCCCCGTCAAGGCGCCGTGGGAGAGCGACTGACCGTCACCCCACGAGCGGCAGCGGCTCCGTCGGCGGCGCGACCTGCTCGGCGACCGGCGCCGCGGATGCGACCGTGCGGGACGGGCTCGCGGGCGGGATGACCACGCCCGCGCGCTCGAGCCGGTGCGCGGTCTCCTCGGCCGAGGTGATCTCGGCGGGCGGCGCGTCCGAGAACGGCACCACCGAGTGGACGATCGTCTCGTCGTAGACGTGCACGAGGTTGTACGACTGCGCGCCGTCGCGCGGCTGCATGCCGCCGTCGGCGATGCGCAGGTCCTGCGTGTAGCACGACGACGACGCGACCGACACCGGGATCCCGGCGAACGTCGCCGTCGACGAGAAGTGCACGTGGCCCGCGAGGATGGCCCGGACGTCGCTCCCCCGCAGCACCTCGGCGAGCGCCTGCTGATCGCGCAACTCGACGAGCGTCGCGAGATCGAGGACGCACGGGATGGGCGGGTGGTGCATCGCGAGGATGGTCCCGCGCGGCGCGGGCAGGGCGAGCTCGAGCGACAGCCACTCGAGCTGCTCCGCCGACACCTCGCCGTGGTGCGCTCCGGGCACCGACGTGTCGAGCACGATGACGCGTAGCCCGTCGAGATCGTGGACCGCGTCGACCGGTGCGTCGCCCGCCTCGCCGAGGAGCTCGCGTCGGAACGGGCCGCGGGCGTCGTGGTTGCCCATGACCCAGATCACGCGCGCCCCGAGGCGCTCCGCGGCGGGCGCGACGGCGTCGCGGAGCTGCCGGTAGGCGTCGCGCTCGCCGAGATCGGCGAGGTCGCCGGTGAAGACCAGCGCGTCGGGGCGCGCCCCGGACTGCTCGATCTCCGCGAGCATGCGGCTCACGTGCTCGGCGGCGTCGATCCCGAAGACGCCGCCCTCGGCTCTCAGATGCGTGTCGCTCAGATGGACGAGCACGTGGCTCGGGCGCGCGTACTCGGATCTCCGTGGCGTCATCGACGGTCCGGCCATGTTCGCGATGGTAGCGAGGCGCCTCGCACTCTCAGCGCGACACAAGGCGATGTCCGGGAATCTCTGCGATCCGCCATCCGATCGGTACGCTCGTATCTGCATACGCGGCATCCCTTTTCGCCGCGCGGACCGGAGGTGCGGATGTCGGTGCGACACGGACTGCTGGCGATCCTGGATCAGGGCCCCTGCTACGGATACCAGCTGCGCACCGAGTTCGCGCGCCGCACGGGGGGAACGCGCACCCTCAACGTCGGGCAGATCTACAACACGCTCGAGCGCCTCGAGCGCGACGGGCTCGTCGAGCGCGGCGAACCCGACGCGCAGGGGCACGTCTACTGGAGCATCACGCCCGCCGGCCGCGACGCGGCGCGCCTGTGGCTGGAGACCCCCGTGGATCCATCCGATCGCGACGCGCTCGCGGTCAAGCTCGCCCTCGCCGCGACCCTCCCGGGCGTCGACGCGGGCGCCGTGCTCCGCGCCGAGCGCGAGGCCGTCGACGCCCGGATCGAGGGCCTGCGCGCCGCCGTGTACCCCGGCGCGGAGCAGGAGGGCCCCGAGCGGGTCGCGTGGTCGCTCATCTCCGACGCGCTCCTCTTCTCCGCGGAGGCCGATGCCCGCTGGCTCGCGCACGCCGAGGAGCGTCTCGCCGCGCATCCCGACCACGCGCTCGCGCTCGACCTCTCGACCGAGCGCCCCAAGCGCGGCCGCCCCGCGCGCCCCGTCGCCGCCGTCTGACGCTCGACTGCTGTCGCGGTTCGCGGCGAACCGCGACGCGAGCCGGCCCGCGAATCGACCCCTCCCGCGCACCCCCAGCACCTGTCATTACTAAAGCGCTTTACATCGCGCCGATTCTCCCGTACGCTCGCTCATCAGCACCCGGAGAGCGCGAAGGCGCGTGCTCCCCGATGAGTGCCTCGAACACGAGGAGAAGGAACATGGCAAAGAAGGCATGGGCAGGCGCCGCGATGCTCGCCGGCGGTGCGCTGCTGTTGACCGCGTGCGGCGGAGGCGCGGCGAACGACGCCGACAACACCATCGACGGCGAGCCCTCGGGCGAGATCAAGGTCGTCACCTGGCGCACCGACCTCGTCGAGGACGGCACGTTCGAGAAGTACGCGGAGGAGTTCCAGAAGCTCCACCCGGACGTGACCGTGACGTTCGAGGGCATCACCGACTACGAGGGCGAGATGAAGACGCGCCTCAGCACGACGAACTACGGCGACGTCATCGGCATCCCGTCGATGCTGCCGAGCCAGTACGAGCAGTTCCTCGAGCCGCTCGGCGAGACCGAGGAGCTCGCCGACACGTACCGCTTCCTCACGACGCACACCTACGAGGGCACGCAGTACGGCCTCGCGATCGGCGGCAACGCCAACGGCATCCTCTACAACAAGCGGGTGTTCGAGGAGGCGGGCGTCGAGACGCTGCCGACGACCGAGGACGAGTGGCTCGAGGCGCTCCGCCTCGTCGACGAGAACACCGACGCCATCCCGTACTACACGAACTACAAGGACGGATGGCCGCTGTCGCAGGCCTTCAGCAACCTCGGCGCGATCACGAACGACCCCGACGCGGGCATCACGCTCGCCGAGGACCCCGAGCCGTGGACCGAGGGGACCGACGTCTACGCGATCGACTCGCTGCTCTACGAGACCGTCGCGGCGGGCCTCACCGAGGACGACCCCCTCACGACGAACTGGGAGAAGTCGAAGGTCGACTTCGCGACGGGCCGGATCGCCACGATGGCGCTCGGCTCCTGGGCCGTGTCGCAGATGCAGGCCGCGGCCGAGGAGAACGGCGCCTCCCCCGAGGACGTCGGCTTCATGGCCTTCCCCGCGAACGTCGACGGCCAGCAGTACGCCACGATCGGCGGCGACTACAACCTCGGCGTGAGCCGCCACTCCGAGCACAAGGCCGCAGCCTGGGCCTTCATCCAGTGGCTCATCGAGGACTCGGGCTTCACCGAGACGCAGAACATGATCTCGACCGTCATCGACAAGCCCGCGCCCGACTACCTCGCCGAGCTCGAGTCCGCCGGCGTCGAGCTCCTCGAGACGAACCCCGCGCCCGAGGGCAAGGAGAACCTCCTCCGTGAGATCTCGGACACGGCGCAGATCGACCTGTGGGGCCCGCTGTACCGGCAGAAGCTCGTCGACATCGCCCGCGGCGCCGCCGACGGCGACAAGGACACCTACTTCGCCGAGCTGAACGCGACCTGGAGCGACGCCCAGGCCCGGGTCGGCGAGTAAGCCCCCTCACGAGACGGAGACACCATGACGACCTCGGCTCCCGCCGGCGCATCCGCCGCCACGCGCGCCGCCGTCATCGTGCCCTCGCCCGAGCGCCGGGGGCGCGGCTCGCGCCGCGACCCCGGCGCCCCCGGGCGCGGGGCGCCGACGAGCCGGACCGCTCTGCAGCGACTGACCCCCTGGTTCTTCCTCTCGGGAGCGGTGGGCCTGCTGCTCCTCTTCAGCTACTGGCCCGCCCTCAACCTGCTGTACTACAGCGTCACGGACTGGGACGGCCTCGACCTCGAGAAGAACTTCGTCGGGCTCGAGAACTACGTCGAGGTCTTCACGAACCCGCGCATCTTCAGCGTGTTCGGCGTGAGCCTCTACTACTTCGCCGCGTCCTTCGCGCAGATGGCGATCGCGCTCTACTTCGCCACCCTCCTGAGCTTCTCGACGAGGTTCTCGAACTTCTTCCGCGGCGTCCTGTTCTTCCCGTACCTCATCAACGGCGTCGCGATCGGCTTCGTCTTCCTGTACCTCTTCCAGCCGGGCGGCACGCTCGACACGGTGCTCTCCTGGTTCGGCGTGGCAGAGCCTCCGCAGTGGCTCGGCGACCCGGAGGTCGTGAACTACTCGCTCGCCGCGACGTCGGTGTGGCGGTACACCGGTCTCAACTTCGTCCTGTTCCTCGGCGCGATCCAGTCGATCCCCGGCGACCTGTACGAGGCCGCCGAGCTCGACGGGGCGAGCCGCTGGCAGCAGTTCTGGGCGATCATCTTCCCCGGCATCCGCCGCATCATCGGCCTCTCGTTCATCCTCGCCATCTCCGGCAGCCTGAGCGTCTTCGAGGTCCCGTTCGTCATGACCGGCGGCGCCAACGGATCGAGCACCTTCGTGATCGAGACCCTCTCGACCGCGTTCAGCTTCCGCAACGTCGGGCTCGCGTCCGCCATGGCGGTCGTGCTGCTCGCGATCGTCCTGCTGGTGACGTGGATCCAGCGCCTGGTGTTCCCTGACGAGAAGGTGGACCTGACATGACCGCGATCGCATCCGCGCGCACCCCGCTCATGCGGCTGCGCAGCATGAGCGCCACGACGGCCAAGTACGTCAGCCTGATCATCGGCGCGGTCCTCACGCTGCTCCCGCTGTCGGTCGTGCTCATCGCCGCGCTCAAGACCGAGCAGGAGTACCTGCAGACCGGCCCGTTCGACCCTCCGGCCAACTGGCTCAATCTCGAGAACTTCGCGACGGCGTTCGAGAGCGGCCGGATGCTCGAGGGATTCGTCAACACCCTCATCGTCCTCGGCGTGTCGCTCGTGGGCACCATCATCCTGGGCACGATGTGCGCGTACGCGCTCGATCGCTTCGCCTTCCGCGGGAAGAAGCTCATCTTCGGGCTCTTCCTCGTCGCGACGCTCATCCCCGGCGTGACGACGCAGGTGGCGACCTTCCAGCTCATCAACGGCATGGGCCTCTACGACACCAAGATCGCGCTGATCCTGCTCTTCATGGGCACCGACATCATCGCCATCTACCTGTTCATCCAGTTCATGTCGTCGATCCCCGTCTCCCTCGACGAGGCGGCCATGATCGACGGCGCGAGCCGGTGGACGATCTACTGGCGCGTCATCCTGCCGCTGCTGCGCCCCGCGATCGCGACCGTCGTCATCATCAAGGGCATCGCGGTCTACAACGAGTTCTACATGCCGTTCCTCTACCTGCCGTCCGAGGGGCTCATCTCGACGTCGCTGTTCCGCTTCAAGGGGCCGTTCGGCGCGCAGTGGGAGCTCATCGCCGCCGGCTCGATCCTCGTCATCATCCCCACCCTGGTCGCGTTCCTGTTCCTGCAGAAGTGGATCTACCGGGGCCTCACCTCAGGAGCCGTCAAGTGACCGACATCCTCGCCCTCGCCCCCGCCGTCATCCGCCGCGACCTGCACGAAGGCTGGAGCGCGCGCGCCGTGGCCGGCCCGGTCCCGGAGTCGGTCGCGGGCGCGACCATCCCCGCGACGGTGCCCGGGTGCATCCACACCGATCTGCTCGCGGCCGGCCTCATCGACGACCCGTACCTCGACGACAACGAGGCCGCCCAGCGGTGGATCGGGCTGACCGACTGGACGTACGAGACGACGTTCACGTGGTCGGCGGATGGCCATGAGCGGCACGATCTCGTCTTCGACGGTCTCGACACGGTCGCGACCGTGACCCTGAACGGGCGCGTCGTGCTCGAGTCCGCGAACCAGCACCGCACCTACCGCGTCGACGCGCGGGCCGCGCTCGTCGAGGGTGACAACGTGCTCGTCGTGGCGTTCTCCTCGCCGGTGAAGTACGCGGGCGCCCGCAGCATGGAGTACGGCGCCCGACCGCGCCCGTACCCGCTGCCGTACGAGGCCATCCGGAAATCCGCCGCGAGCTTCGGCTGGGACTGGGGCATCGCGACCGCGACGAGCGGCATCTGGCGGCCCGTGCGGCTCGAGTCCTGGTCCATCGCGCGCATCGCCGAGGTGCGCGTGGACGCCGCGCCGACCCCGGAGGGCGGCGTGCTGCGCGCAGATGTGCGCGTCGAGCGCGCGGACGCCGATCGCGCGCTGCGTCTCGCGGTCGAGATCGACGGCCGCACGGCCGAGGCGGAGCTCGCCACGGGGACGGACGCCGCGCACATCGAGGTCGCGGTCCCGGGCGCCGCGCTCTGGTGGCCTGCCGGCTATGGCGAGCAGCCGCTGTACGACGTGCGGCTCGCACTGTCGGCCGAGGACGAACCGCTCGACGAGGCGACCCGTCGGGTCGGCTTCCGCTCGGCGCGCTGGGACACGACCCCCGATGCCGACGGCACGCCGTTCGCGCTGCACGTCAACGACGTGCCGGTGTTCGTCAAGGGCGTGAACTGGATCCCCGACGACGCGCTCGTCACGCGCGTCGACGCCGCACGCTACGAGCGTCGGCTCCGTCAGGCGCAGGCCGCCGGCATCAATCTCATCCGCATCTGGGGCGGCGGCATCTACGAGTCGGACGACCTCTTCCGCCTCTGCGACGAGCTGGGGCTCCTCACCTGGCAGGACTTCCTGCTCGCGTGCGCGGCCTACCCCGAGGAGGAGCCGCTGCGTGGCGAGATCGAGGCCGAGGCGCGCGATCAGATCGTGCGGCTGTCCGCTCACCCCTCGCTCGTGCTCCTGTGCGGCAGCAACGAGAACCTCATGGGCTTCGCGGAGTGGGGATGGCAGACGGCCCTCGACGGTGCGACGTGGGGTGCGCACTACTACTTCGAGCTCTTCCCGTCGCTCGTCGCCGAGCTCGCGCCGCACATCCCCTACGCTCCGGGCAGCCCGTTCAGCCCGAACGGCGAGGGCCCGAGCGACGACGCCCACGGATCCGTGCACCTCTGGGAGCAGTGGAACCGCCAGGACTGGCTCACCTACCGCGACCACCGGCCGCGCTTCGTCGCCGAGTTCGGATGGCAGGGCCCGGCGACGTGGACCACGCTGCGCGACGCCGTGTCCGACGATCCGCTCACTCCGGAGTCGCCGGGGATGATCGTCCACCAGAAGGCGATGGAGGGGAACACGAAGCTCACGAACGGGCTCCTCCCCCACTTCCGCATGCCGCGCGACATGGAGGGCTGGCACTGGGCGATGCAGCTCAACCAGGCGCTGGCCGTCCGGACGGCTCTCGAGCACTTCCGGTCCTGGGCCCCGCTCACGATGGGCGCGATCGTCTGGCAGCTCAACGACTGCTGGCCGGTCACGAGCTGGGCGGCGATCGACGGCGCCGAGCGGCTGAAGCCGCTGTGGCACGCCCTCAAGCAGGCCTTCGCGCCGCGGATCGTCACCATCCAGCCGCGAGGCGACGAGCTCGCTGTCGTCCTCTCGAACGACACGGGAGAGACGTGGGAGGGCACGCTCACGACGGCCCGGCGCGGCTTCGACGGGACGGCCATCGCGGAGGACGCGCAGCCCTTCTCGATCCCGCCGCGCGGAACGACGACGCTCCCCCTTCGCCCGGAGCTCGCGACGCCGGATGACGCGGCGGCCGAGCTCGTCGTCGCGACGGCGGGCGACGTGCGGGGCCTGTGGTTCTTCGCCGAGCCGCGCGACTCGCGCCTCGCTCCGGCCGTCCTCGACTTCGAGGTGCGCCCCGTGGACGGCGGCACCGAGATCGAGATCACCGCGCGGAACCTCGTGCGCGACCTGTCCCTGCTCGTCGACAAGGCGCATCCCGACGCCGTCACGGAGGATGGGCTGTTCACCCTGCTGCCCGGCGAGACGGCCGTCTTCCGCGTGCGGCATCCGGAGCCGATCGATCTGCCCGCCCTCCTCTCGGAGCGGGTCATCCGCACGGCCAACGAGCTGGTCGCGCGATGACCCTCGACGACGGATACGTCTGCGGCATGACGTGGGGGTGGACCGGCGTGCGCGGCACGTGGGCCACCCCCGCCGCGGCCGACTCGATGCGGCGGATGGCCGACCACTCCGTGACCTGGACGGCGCTCGCCTACGGCGCGCTGCAGGACACGGCGATCAGCACCGACATCCGCTTCCAGGACGAGCCCACCGTGACCGACGACGAGATCGTCTGGGCCATCCGCGAGGCGAAGGCGCTCGGGCTCAGGGTCTGCCTCAAGCCCGTCGTGAACGTCGCCGACGGAACCTGGCGCGCGCACATCGGCTTCTTCGACTGGGACGTGCCGGGCGAGCCGAGCTGGACGCAGTGGTTCGCGTCGTACCGCGCATTCATCCTGCACGCCGCGCGCATCGCGGAGCGCGAGGGCTGCGAGATGCTCTGCATCGGCTGCGAGATGGTGCGCGCCGACGCGCGCGAGGCCGAGTGGCGGGCGCTCATCGCGGATGTCCGCGCGGAGTACCGCGGTCTCGTCACCTACAACTGCGACAAGTACCAGGAGGACCGCGTCACCTGGTGGGACGCGGTCGACGTCATCAGCTCCAGCGGCTACTACCCCGAGGATGCGTGGGAGGCGCAGCTCGATCGGATCGAGCCCGTCGTCGCCGCCCACGGCAAGCCGTTCCTGTTCCTGGAGGCCGGATGCCCGTCGCGCGAGGGGTCGGCCGCGCTCCCGAACGACTGGAGCCTCGCGGGCGCGCCCTCGGGCGAGGAGCAGCTGCGCTACTACCGGACGATGTTCGCCGCGTGCGATGCGCGCGACTGGGTGCGCGGCTTCATGCTGTGGGACTGGCCCGCCCAGCTGTACGCCCCCGACGAGGCGGCGCGCAACGACGACTACTGCCCCTACGCCAAGCCCGCGGGCGGATGGCTGCGCGACGCGTACGCGGAGCGCGGCCGCGCGCCGGGAGGAGAGAGATGACCGTCCTGTCGATCGACGCCGGCCAGACCGGCGTGCGCGCCCGCGTGGCCGGAGGCGTCGTGCGAGAGTCCCCCGGGCTCCGCACGCACGAGCCCTTGCCCGTGCAGCTCGCCGCGGCCGCGCGGCGAGCGATCGACGAGGGCGAGACCGAGGTCGACGCCGTCGTCGTCGGGGCCTCGGGCCTCGTCGACGGCGGCGCCGATGCGGCCGCTCTGCACGCGCTCCTCGCCGATGCCGGCGTGCGCGAGGTGCGGCTCGCCCACGACTCCATCACGTCGTACCTCGGGGCCCTCGGCGATGTGCACGGAGCGGTCGTCGCCGCGGGGACCGGCGTCGTCACGCTCGCCGTTGGCCCCGAGAGCTCGTGCCGCGTCGACGGCTGGGGGCACATCATGGGCGACGCGGGCAGCGGCTACTGGATCGGCAGGGAGGCGCTCGACGCGGTCATGCGCGCGCATGACGGCCGCGGACCGGCGACCCTGCTGAGCGACGACGTGCGCACCGTGTGGCGCGACCTCGAGACGGCCTACATCCTGCTCCAGTCCGACCCGTCCCGCGTGAGCAGGGTCGCATCGTTCGCGCGCGCGGTCGCGCGCCGTGCGGCCGACCGCGATCCGGTCGCGCTCGACATCTCGCGGCGCGCCGGCGAGCAGCTCGCGCTCAGTGTCGTCGCCGGCCTCCGCCGAGCGGGGCTCGAGGGCGCGGACGCTCCCGTGGCCCCGATCGGCGGCGTCTTCGGCTCGGCTCCGATCGCCGATGCCTTCTCGGCCGCGCTCGGCGGGCGCGCTCCCCGTGCGCGCATCGTGACCGCGCGCGGCTCGGGCCTCGACGGCGCGAGCCTGCTCTCGGGCGTGGGCCCCGGCCATCCGCTCGCCGCCTCGGTCGCGGTCGTGCGACGCTGAGCCGGCCCGCGCAGGCGTGGCATAGGGTTCTCGTGTGGCGGGGACACGACGGCGCACGGGGCGGGTGACGATCAGCGACATCGCGGCGCGCGCCGGGGTGTCGATCGGGGCCGTGTCGTTCGCCCTCAACGGCCGCAAGGGCGTCTCGGAGGAGACCCGTGCGCGCGTGCTGCGGGTCGCCGACGAGATGGGATGGGCCCCCGCCAGCAGCGCCCGGTCGCTCGCGGAGGCGCGCACCGAGACGTTCGGGCTCGTGCTCGCACGCGATCCCCGCAACCTCGGCGTCGAGGCGTTCTATATGAAGTTCTTCGCGGGCCTCGAGAGCGAGCTCGCGGAGCGCTCGTACAGCCTCCTGCTGCAGGTCGTCCCCACCCCCGAGGCCGCGTACGCGACCCTCTCGAAGTGGCACAGCAGCGGCCGCGTCGACGGCATCATCCTCACCGACCTCGAGCTCGACGACCCCCGCATCGGCCTCTCGAAGGCGCGCAATGCGCTGCCCACCGTCGTCGTCGGAGACCCGGCCGTCTCGGGCGGGCTCACGACCGTGTGGACCGACGACGCGACCTCGATGCGGTCGGCGGTCGGCCACCTGCGCGAGCACGGCCACACGCGGATCGCCCGCGTGTCGGGCCTCGCCGCGCTCGCCCACACGAGCATCCGCGATGACGCGTTCGTCGCCGAGATGACGCGCGCGGGGCTCGAGCCGACGCTCGTCCACACCGACTACTCCCCCGAGGACGGCGCACGGGCGACGCGCGCGCTGCTCACCTCGCCGCACCGCCCCACCGCCCTCATCTTCGACAACGACGTCATGGCGGTGGCCGGGCTCACCGTCGCGATGGAGCTCGGCGTGCGGGTGCCCGACGAGCTGTCGATCATCGCGTGGGACGACTCGGTCCTGTGCGAGCACACGTTCCCGCAGCTCACGGCGCTCAGCCACGACGTCGTCGCCTTCGGCGCGCACGTCGCCCGACGCCTGTTCGACCTCATCGACGGCGCCGCCCCGGCCGCGCACCTCGACTCCACCGCGCTCCTGCGCCCACGCGGATCGACCGCCCGTGCGCCGCGGGAAGCGCCGTAGGATCGAGAGCATGGCAGGTTTGTGGGGTCGACGCCGACGGGAAGAGCGCGAGCAGCAGGAGTCGGCCGACGCCGACCTCGCACGGCGCGCCCGCACCGCGCTGGTGACAGCGGACGAGCGGATCCGGGCGACCGGAGACGAGCTGGTCTTCGCCGTCGCCGAGCTCGGCGAAGGACCGACCGAGGATCTGCGCACCGGCCTGGCCGCCGTCAAGGAGCACATGGCCGAGGCCTTCCACCTGCACCAGCTCAACCACGACGAGATCCCCGACACCCCGGAGGAGCTGCGCACGCGCAACGCGCGCATCATCCAGCTCTGCGACTGGGCCGAGGACGTCCTCGACGAGCGCACGGCGGCCCTGCAGGCGCGCATCGCGCTCGTCCGGCAGGCCCCGCAGATCCTGCAGCAGGTCCGCGCCGACGTCGAGCGCCTCCGCGACCGGCTCCCGCAGGCGCGCACGACCGTCGAGCGCCTCGCGCGTCACTACAGCCCCGAGGCGCTGCAGCGCGTGCGGGTGAACGCCGACGAGGCGGAGCAGCTGCTGGACTTCGCCCTGCACTCGGCCGACGTGTCGGAGCGCCGTCGCGAGGCGCGGCGCGGTGAGGAGGCGAACCTCGCCCTCGAGACCGCCACCGAGGCCGTCCGCCGTGCCACGAGCATCCTCGACGGCGTCGACGACTTCGAGATCGAGGCGATGCGCGCGCAGTCGACCCTGGCCGACGTCGTCGCCGACTCCCGCGGCGACATCGTCGCGGCCCGGCAGGCTCCGCAGACGCCCGAGGTGACCAGGGCGGTCGCCGACCTCGAGGCGGCGCTCGCCGCCCTGCCGGGCCCCGGCACGCCCTCCGACCCGTTCTCCAACCTCGCCTCGCTGTCCGACGCGAACGCCGCGCTCGACGCCGCCGTCGCGAAGGCGCGCGAGCGCGCGGCGCGCCCCGTGCCGTCCATCGCGCACGTGCGCCACGACATCGACGCCGCCGACCGCGCGATCGCCGTCGCGGGAAGCCTCATCAACGGCCACCGCGGCTGGATCGGCGCAGACGCCCGCACGCGCTACGCCGAGGCGCAGCGCGTGCGGATCGACATCGATCCCCTCGTCGCCGACGAGGACACGCGCGAGCAGGCCCAGCAGCTCGCCCGCCGGGCGGCGCAGCTGGCGCACGAGGCGCTCCAGCTCGCGCAGCGCGACATCGACTCGTCGCGCCCCGATGACGACGACTGGGGCTCGTGGGGCGGCGGCCGACGCGGGCCGCGCGGCGGGGGCTTCGGCGGCGGAGGCGGCGGCCTGCTCGGGCCGGTGCTCGGCGGCGTGCTGCTCGGCGGCCTCATCGGCGACGTCTTCGACTGATCCCGCGCAGACAGGCGGATGGCCCGGATCCTGGGATCCGGGCCATCCGCCTGTCACGAGGCCGTCACGACGCGAGCACGTCCTCCACGGGAGGGGCCTGCGTCGTCAGCGCGATGACACCGTAGTCCCAGCCGCGGCGCCGGTAGACGACGCTCGGGTGGTCGGTGCGCGCGTTGATGAAGAGGAAGAAGTCGTGGCCGACGAGCTCCATGCGGTCGACGGCCTCCTCGACGGTCATCCACTCGGGCTCGAAGGTCTTGCTCCGGATCACGACGGGCGTGTAGGCCTCGTCCTCCTCGGTCTGCTCGACGACCGGCACGGTGCCGGTCGCGACGGCCTGGAGCGTCTCGACGGTCGCCGGCTGCACATCGAGCCCCTCGAGCGCCCCCTTCTCCTTCGCGAAGCGCGCGGCGCGCGGGTGCAGACGCCCGCTGACCTTCTTGTCCTTCGCACGGCGGATCTGCTCGCTGAGCTTCTCGATCGCCATGTCGAGCGCCGTGAACTTGTCGGCGTCATGCGCCTCCGCCCGGATGACCGGGCCGTTCCAGAAGATCGTGAGCTCGACCGACTCCTCCTCGAGACGGCCCCCGCGATGCGCGTGGTGCGTGACCTTCACTTCGAGACGCTGGGCACGCGGGGCGAGCGACGCTATCCGCTCGCTCTTCTCCTCGACCACGGTGCGGAATCGCTCTGAGACGCTGACCCCCACGCCGACGATGTTCGTGTCCATCTCTGCCTCCCTATCCGGTCCGACCGGTGTGAGCGGCGGACCTGCGGTCGCCTTGGTGTCCCCCACCGTATCCCCGGCGCGGGCGGGTGTCACGAACTATCTCGAAACGATCACGCGTGTCGTGTTCGCGGCGGGAGAACGCGCGGCGTCGCCGCGAGCGTGGCCGCGCCGAGCACGAGAGCACCGGCCTCGGCGAGCGCGCGACGCGCCTCGCGGAGCGTCGCCCCGGTGGTCACGACGTCGTCGACGATGACGACCGCGCGCCCCTCGACATGGCGGCGCAGGGCGAGCGCTGCCGCGACGTTGCGCCCGCGCTCGGCCACGTCGAGCGCTCGCTGGTCGTCGATGCGGCGCGCCCAGCGCAGCGCGCGCAGCGGGGCGACCCCCGCGTGGTGCAGCAGCAGCTCGACCGGGCGGTAGCCGCGCCGTCGCGACGAGGCGGCCGACGGCGGGATGGGCACGGCGTCGACGAGGCGCCCGCTCGCGACGGCGCAGCTCACGAGCGCCGCCCGCAGCGCCGGCGCGAGGACGCGGGCGAGGTCGGTGCGCCCGCGCTGCTTGAATGCGCGCAGGGACGACGCCGCGGCACCCTGATAGGCCAGCCCGCTGATCACCTCGAAGTCGTCGTCGAGGGTGCGGCGCACGAGACACGGCCCGAGCGCCGCGCGGCAGCGGTCGCACACGGCGGCGCCGGGTGCCCCGCATCCCGCGCAGTCGACGGGCAGGAGCAGGGCGCCGGCCTCACGCAGGGCGACGCGCAGGCCATCGGTCATCGTCGTCATGAGGACACCCTGCGCATGCCGCGGCCTCCGCAGGGACGCCGCCGTCGGCAGACGGCGCGGCACGCCGGCGCCGCGCGCCTGTGCACGCGGCGTCGGCTCAGCCGGGCAGGCCGAGCTGCGTCGCGAGCACCTCGACGCCCTTCGCCGACTCGGTGGGATTGCGGCCGCGCATGAGAAGCAGGCTCCCCTCCGAGGTCAGCAGGCGCACGGGCCATTCCTGATCCCCCGTTCCCACTGCGACGACGTTGAGCGGCGCGGTCGCGGTCGTCCCCGGCGCCCCGATGGGCTGCTGGATGAGCTGCGCGCTGTCGGTGCCGCCGGCAGCGATGCCGACCGTGCTGTCGTCGATCCAGGCGAGGTCGATGCCCGGCATGCGCAGCTGCGCGATCCGCGTCGGCGCGCCCACCGAGAGCGGCGCGCCGTCGAAGTCGCGCTCGATCGCCGACACGATCACCCACTGCTCGTCGCCGATCGCGACGATGGCCGCGATCCGCGCGCCGTCGCGCGAGACGTCGATCGCCGTCACGCGGGAGACGTCGGTCCATCCGCGCGTCATCGGGGTCGGCTCGAGGTCGGCGCTCCAGGCCGTGAGCGAGCGCGGATCGCCCGGCCGCACCGTCCAGATCCATCCGTGCGGGTCGAGCGCGGGTGCGATCGCCTTGCCGCCCGCGTCGATCTCCGACGGATGGTCGTCGGCCGTGACGCGCATGACGCGCCCGTCCGCGAGGCCCACGGCCGCGATCTGCTGGTCGGCCGACATCGCCACGGACGCGATGTCCTCGGGGAAGTCCGAGAGGACCTCCGACATCCCGTCGACGGCGACGACCTCGCCGCCGGACAGGTAGCCGAACCCGTCGTCCGTGAGCACGAGCGCGCGCGAGTCGATCCGCGTCGACGCGACCGGCGCCGCCGGCACGTCGACCTCCTGGCCCTCGACCGTGAGCGCGACCTCGCGCACGTCGGTCGACGCCAGGCTCTGCTCGAGCTGCGCGCGCATGCGGCTGAGCGTCTCGTCGTCCGCTCCCGCGGCGTCGGTGAGCTCGACGTGGGCGACGCGATCGGCGTCGACCTCGATCGTCCCGCTCGCGAGCTGGACGTCGTCGGCGAAGGCGGTCTCGACCCCGGGGGCCAGCCAGTCGCTCGGCGCGCCCTCCACGAGCTTCTGCACGATGCGCGTGGGCGCGTGCTGGAGCGTGAGGAACCACCGCCGGTCGGGCACGATGTGCCGCCACGTCGCATCGAAGTAGGCGAGGTCGTGCGCGGCGTACAGCTCGCGGAAGAAGAGGCGGTCAAGCACGATGCCGTCGGGGGCCGACACGATCCGCCACTCCCCCTCGGCGTCGCGCGCGAGCTCGAACGACAGCGAGGTCGTGCCGTCGGCGATGAGGCGGTATCGCCCGTCGGAGTCGACCACGGCCTCTCCGTGCACCTCGGCCGAGACGCTCGCGGCGTCCTCCGATGCCGAGACCTCGCTCACCTCGCGGTCGTCTGTCGTGTCGATCGTGACGCTCGCGACCGGGTTCCAGGTGTCGGCGAGATCGTCGGAGAGGTACTCGCGCGCGGTCGCCCAGCTCTGCTCGGGCGAGATCGACGCGCGCAGGAAGCCGTCGACGATCTCCTGCGGCGAATCGCCGGGGCGCGGCGACTCGGCATCGTAGCTGCCGCCCGTGACGTCCTCGACGACGTCGCCGGGGGCGTTGCCGACCGAGACCGGGCCGCTCATCGGCAGGCCCGAGCACGCGGCGAGCGCGAGAGCGGGAACGAGGACGAGCGCGGCGAGCACGCGGCGGAGGCGGGTCATGCGGGGTCCTCCTCGTCATCGGTGCGGATGGGCTGGGTCAGCCCGAGCTCGTCGGTCACGCTCTCGGTGGGCTCGACGGGGATCGGCGAGCGCTCGACCGGCTGCCCCGGCACACGCGGGACGGTGAGCACGAAATGCGACCCGCGCCCCGGCTCCGACCACAGCTCGAGGGCGCCGCCGTGGAGCTTCGCGTCGCCGAGCGCGATCGCGAGGCCGAGGCCCGTGCCCCCGAGCGTGCGCTTGCGCGACGGATCCGCGCGCCAGAACCGGTCGAAGACGCGCGCCGCCTGCTCGGGCGACATGCCGAGGCCGTAGTCGCGCACGCCGATCGCGACCGCCCTCGCGTCGCTGTCGATCGTGATGACGATCGGCCGTCCCTCGCCGTGCTCGATGGCGTTGCCGATGAGGTTGCGGAGCACGCGGCGGACGCGCCGCGGGTCGACGTCGACCGGCGAGTACCCGCCGGGCGCCACGATGCGCAGCTCGCTGCCGTGCTGCGCCGCCACCTGCCGCATGGAGGCGGCCACGTCCTCGGCGAGCTGCGCGAGGTTCGTCGACTCCAGCTCGAGCTGCACCGAGCCGGCGTCGTAGCGGCTGATCTCGAGCAGATCCGTGAGCAGCTGCTCGAAGCGCGCCACCTGATCGTGCAGCAGCTCGGCCGCGCGCGCCGTCGCCTCGTCGAACTCGGCGCGACGGTCGTTGATCATCTCGGACGCGAGCCGGATGGTCGTGAGCGGCGTGCGCAGCTCGTGCGAGACATCCGACACGAACCGCTGCTGCACCTGCGAGAGCTCGGCGAGCTCGGTGATCTGCGCCTCGATGCTGTCGGCCATGGCGTTGAACGAGCGGCCGAGAGCCGCGAGCTCGTCCTTGCCGCGGACGGGGAGCCGCACGTCGAAGTAGCCGGCGGCGAAGCGCGCGCTCGTCTGGCTCGCCTCGATGAGCGGCTGGGCGACCGTGCGCAGCACGAACCACGAGATCGCCGCGACGAGCACGACGAGCACCATGCCCGTGACCCACAGGGTGCCCTGCACGAAGCGGAGCGTGCGGTCCGCCTCCTGCAGGCTGTACGCGAGGTAGACCTCGTACGCGCCCGCGTTCTGCACCTGGAGCTGCTGGCCGACGACGATGCCGGGCACCGGCTCCTCGTCGTCGTCGAGCTGCAGGGCGACGGACTGCCACCACTGGTTCTCGTCGGAGGCGCGCACGCGCTCGCGGAGCCCCTCGCTGAGGATGGCCTCCTCGCCGTCGGCGAGGAGGAAGGCGAAGTCGGGCGGCGCGATCGCCGACGGCGCGTCGTCGATGCGGAAGTAGGCGAAGTACGGCGTGCCGCCCTGGCTCGTGAACGCGGTGCGGGCGTCGAAGAGCACCTGCTGGAGGGCCGCGCCGTCCGCGGCGACCTCGGCCGTGTCGATGACGTCCTGCGCGGCGAGCACCGCGCGCTGCGCCTGATCGAGCACCTCGTCCCTGCTCGTGGAGAAGAGGTTGTTGTGGATGGCCAGGGCCGTCCACACGCACGTCACGGCGATCGCGAGCGCGGTCGCCGCCACCGTCATGAAGGTCGTGCGGAAGCGGAGCGAGCTCGTCCACTGCGCCCGGATGGCCGGCACCCAGGTCGACGGGCGCCGGAGCGTGATGCGCGCGGGCCCCTGCGACATGCGCGCTAGATCGCCGCGCCGGCGCGATAGCCGACGCCGCGCACCGTCATGACGATCTTCGGGTTGTCCGGATCGATCTCGATCTTCGCGCGCAGGCGCTGCACGTGGACGTTCACCAGGCGCGTGTCGGCCTTGTAGTGGTATCCCCAGACCTGCTCGAGGAGGGCCTCGCGCGAGAAGACCTGCTGCGGCTTCGAGGCGAGGGCGACGAGCAGCTCGAACTCGAGGGGCGTGAGCGAGATCGGGGTCTGCCCCCGACGCACCTCGTGCGCCGCGACGTCGATCGTGAGGTCGCCCGCGCGCAGGACGTCGCCCGACGACTCGGGGGCCGGTCGCAGGCGCGTGCGGATGCGCGCCACGAGCTCCTTCGGATTGAAGGGCTTGACGATGTAGTCGTCGGCGCCCGCCTCCAGGCCCGCGACGACATCGGCGGTGTCGGAGCGGGCGGTCAGCATGATGATCGGGACGCCCGACTCCCCCCGGATCTCGGAGCAGATCTCGATGCCGTCCTTGCCGGGGAGCATGAGATCGAGCAGCACGAGGTCGGGGCGCTCCTGCCGCCAGCTGTCGACGGCGAGCGCTCCGTCCGCGCAGAAGGCCGTGTCGAAGCCCTCCGTGCGCAGGACGATGCCGATCATCTCGGCGAGGGCCGTGTCGTCGTCGACGACGAGGATGCGGGCGCTCATGAGGCTGGTCCTTTGCTCCGGTTGCGCGCCGACGCGCGTCGTTCGCGCGGGCGAGGCGTCCTCGACAGCCTAGACGAACGGTCGCGCCGAGCGGCGGCGACACGGGGCCCTGCGCGTGTGACACGATGAGAGCGGGGGCGGCAGCCGTCCGCTCGCAGGCAGGTCGAGGGAGGATCGACGTGACCGCAGAACCGTCGTGGACGCCGGCGCCGCGGGGCGGGCTCATCCCGCTCCAGCCGCTCGGGTTCGGCACGATCCTCGGCAGGTCCTTCTCCGCCCTGCGCGGCAACCCCCGCGTGCTCCTGGGGTTCGCGATGGTCGTGCAGCTGGCCGCGTCGATCGTCGGGGTCGTCGTGATCGGCTGGGTCACGTACGCGGCGATGTCGCGCCTCGACACCGTGAACGAGTTCTCCGACGACTTCGGGCTCATCGCGGCCGGCTCGACGCTCATCGCCGTTCTCACCACGATCGGCGTCGCGCTCGTGATGAGCGTCCTCGGCATCATCGTCCAGGCGGTCGTCGTGGGCGAGGTCGCCCACGCGGCGCTCGGCGAGCGCGCGACGCTCGGCGCGATCTGGCGCCGGGTGCGCCCGGTCGTGTGGCGTCTCATCGGGTACTACGCCCTCGTCACGATCGCCGTCTCCGTCGCCGTCGGCGTCCTCATCGCGGTCGGGTTCGCGCTCGGCTCGGTCGAGATCTGGATGGCCGTGGTCTACGGGGTGCTCGCCGCGCTGGCGGCCATCGTGCTGTACGCGTGGCTCGGCACGAAGCTCTTCGTCGTGCCGAGCGCGATCATCCTCGAACACGCGACGGTGATCGGCGGCATCCGCCGCTCGTGGCAGCTCACGCGCGGCCGGTTCTGGCCCACGTTCGGCATCATCGTGCTCATCGGCCTGATCATGAACACCGCCTCGTACGTCGTGGGCATGCCGTTCACCTTCCTCGGCTCCGCGATGTCGAGCATCTTCGCCCCGACGGGCTCTCCCGACGCGGCCGCCGGGATCGGCTTCGTGCTCGCGATCGCCGCGAGCCAGATCGTGACGCTCGTCATCTCGTCGGTGACGGTGGTCGTGCAGGCGACGTCGTCGGCGCTCGTCTACATCGACGCGCGCATGCGCCGCGAGGGCATCGACCTGCGGATGCAGTCCTACGTCGAGCGCCGAGACAGCGGCCGCACCGACCTCGACGACCCCTACGCCTTCGACCCCGACGCGGTCGCGCCGGTGCGGGCGCCCTGGCCCGCATACGCGGGCCCCGCGTACGGCTCTCCCGCCGCGCCCTACGGCGCGCAGCCGCCGTACGGGCAGCCGGCTCCGCAGTACGGGCAGCCGGCTCCGCAGTACGGGCAGTACGCACCCCAGTACGGACAGCCGGCACCGCAGTACGGGCAGCCGACACCCCAGTACGGTCAGCCGGCACCGCAGTACGGCCAGTACGCGCCGACCTCCGGACAGCCGGCGCCGTCGGAGCGCACTCCCGACGCGTCCGGCGCCCCGGCATCGGCCGAGCGCCCGACCGCCCCGCCGTACGCGCGTCCCGTCGACACCGGCTCGGCGCCCGACGCGGGGCGGACGGACGCCGCGGACGGCTCGTGACGGGCGCGCAGCTCGCGACCGGCGCGCTCCGGCTCGTCCTCGCGACCCTGCCGGACGGCGACGAGGCCCGCGACTGGGCCGAGGACGAGCTCGGCGACCCGGTCTACGACGCCGCCCAGCCGACTCTCCTCGACCGCATCGCCGGGGCGATCGCCGACTTCTTCGCGCGGCTCTTCGACACCGAGCTCGGCGCCGAATGGAACCCGCTCCTCGCGATCGTCGTCACCGGCGTCATCGCGATCGTCGTCGTGTGCGCCTTCCTCATCTGGGGTCGCCCCCGCTCCGCGCATCGCGCGCCGTCGCGCTCGGCGCTGCTGTTCGGCGAGGACGAGCACCGCACGGCGGCGGAGCTCCGCGCCTCAGCGGCTCGCCGAGCCGAAGCGGGCGACTGGACCGGCGCCGTCGTCGACCGGTTCCGCGCGCTCGCACGGTCGCTCGAGGAACGCGACCTCCTCGATGCTCCCCCCGGCACGACGGCCCAGCGCTTCGCCGTGCTCGCGAAGGCGCCGTTCCCCGCTCACGCGGACGCGCTGTCGCGGGCCGCCGCAGCGTTCGACGACGTGCGCTACCTGCGCCGCGAGGGCACCGCCGAGATGTACGCCGCCGTCGCGCAGCTCGACGACGCGATCTCGGCCGCGCGCCCCGCGCGTCTGCGCGAGGGGGTTCTCGGATGACCGAGCTCCGGGAGAGCGCGCCGGAAGCCGCACCCGCGCGCCGCGGCCGGCGCGCCCTCGGCTGGATCGCCCTCGTCGCCGGGTTCGTCGTGTTCGGCCTCGTGCTCGTGCTCGTCGCGGGTCGCGAATGGTCGCAGCGGCCGGCGCTCGACGCGGAGTCCGCGGGCCCGGACGGCGCGCTCGCCGTCACCCGGCTGCTCGAGGAGCGCCTGGGCGTCGACGTCGTCATCGTGTCGAGCCTCGACGAGGCGCTCGACGCGGTCGACGACGGAACAGGGCTCGCACTCGGCTCGACGGCCCCGCTCGCCGATGACGACGTCGAGCGGCTCGTGGCGCAGGCGGGCGACACCGTGCTCCTCGCGCCGACCTCGCGCGATCTCCGCATCCTGTTCGCCTCCTCCGGCTTCCAGGCCTTCGGCGACGGCACGCCCGCCGCGCCGTCCTGCGGGCTCGAGGTCGCCGTGAACGCAGGCGATGTCGTGCCCGGAGAGGCGTACGACCGCGGCGGCGCCGACGTCGCCTGCTACCCGGTCGCCGACAGCGGGTTCGCCCTCCTGCAGCAGGAGGGCGACGGCCGTACGGTGTCCGCGGTCGACGGCGCGTCCCTGCTCGTCAACGAGCACCTCGACCGCGAGGGGAACGCGGCGCTCGCGCTCGGGCTCCTCGCGGCGCGCGACGAGCTCGTCTGGTACCTGCCCCGCATCGCCGACGCCGCGAGCACGGCCCCCGCGACGCTCGGCGAGCTCACGCCGACGTGGGTCACCCCCGCGATCGTCGCCGCCGCACTCGCCGCTCTCGCGGCCGGCATCTGGCGGGGCCGGCGCTTCGGCCCGCTCGTCGCGGAGGATCTGCCGGTCACGGTGCGCGCGAATGAGACCCTCGAGGGGCGCGCGCGGCTCTACGCGCGCGCATCCGACGCCGCGCACGCCGCCCGGCTGCTGCGCGCGGGGGCATCCGCCCGGATGGCCGTGCGGCTCGGCCTGCCTCGCACCGCGCCGCCCGCCCAGGTCGCCGACGCCGCGGCCATCCGCCTGCGCGCACGCGCCGACGCCGTGCGCGGCATCCTGCTCGCCGAGCCCCACGACGACGCATCGCTCGTGGCCTTCGGCGAGCGCCTCCACGACCTCGAGACGGCCGTCGACGCGGCCGTCCGCACCGAAAGGACACCATCGTGACCGAGACCCCGAACGGCGATCCCGCGGCGCTCCGCGAGGCGATGGGGCGCGTGCGCCAGGAGATCGGCAAGGCCGTCGTCGGCCAGGACGGCGCCGTGAGCGGCCTGCTCATCGCGCTGCTCGCCCGCGGCCACGTGCTGCTCGAGGGCGTGCCCGGCGTCGCGAAGACGCTCCTCGTGCGCACCTTCAGCCGGGCGCTGGGCCTCGACACCAAGCGCGTCCAGTTCACGCCCGACCTCATGCCGGGCGACGTGTCCGGCTCGCTCATCTACGACGCCCGCTCGGGCGAGTTCGAGTTCCGCGAGGGCCCGGTGTTCACGCACATCCTCCTCGCCGACGAGATCAACCGCACACCTCCGAAGACCCAGGCCGCCCTGCTCGAGGCGATGGAGGAGCGGCAGGTCTCGACCGACGGCGTCACGCGCCCGCTGCCTGCTCCGTTCCTCGTGGCGGCGACCCAGAACCCGATCGAGCACGAGGGCACGTACACGCTGCCGGAAGCGCAGCTCGACCGCTTTCTCATGAAGCTCGTCGTCGAGGTGCCCGCACGCGATGCCGAGGTCGCCGTGCTCCGCCGCCACGCCGACGGGTTCTCGCCGCGCGCGCTCGACGGGGTCGAGGCGGTCGTGACGGCGTCCGACATCGCGTCCGCGCAGCGGGCGGTCGAGGCGGTGACGGTCACCGACGACGTGCTCGCCTACATCGTCGACCTCGCGCGCGCGACCCGGCAGAGCCCCTCCGTGCAGCTGGGCGCGAGCCCGCGAGCGGCGACCGCTCTGCTGGCGGCGGCCAAGGCATGGGCCTGGCTCGGCGGCTACCCCGCGATCACGCCCGATCACGTGCAGGCGATGATCGTGCCCGTGTGGCGACACCGCATCCGCCTCCGAGCCGACGCCGAGATCGAGGGCGTCTCGGTCGAGGCCGTGCTGACCTCCGTGCTGCAGCAGACGCCGGTCCCGCTCTGAGCGCGCGGAGGTCGCCATGTACCTGACCGGCCGCTTCGCCGTGCTCGTGGGCTGCGGGATCGTGCCCGTCGTCCTGCTGGGCGGCTCGGCGCCATGGGCCGTGCTCGCGATGTGGCTCGTCGTGTGCGCGGCGGTGCTCGTCGCCGACGTCGCCGCCGCGGCCGACCCGCGCGCCCTCCGCGTGCTGCGCGAGGCCCCGGCCCGCGTCCGGCTGGGCGAGCCGGCATCTGCCCTCGTCCGCCTCGTGAACACGGGCCAGCGCCGCCTGCGCGGGCGCGCGAGGGACGCGTGGCAGCCGACCGCGGGGGCTCCCGCCGAGCGCCTGGCGATCGACGTGCCGCCCGGCGAGTCCCGGGCCTACCGCGTCCCGCTCCTCCCCCGGCGGCGCGGCGAGCTGCGCTCCGCGTTCGTCGCCGTGCGCAGCGCGGGCCCGCTGGGCATGGCGGGGCGCCAGGCCGTGATCGCGGCCCCGGGGGCCATCCGCGTCCTGCCGCCCTTCCACAGCCGCCGCCACCTCGCGAGCCGCGTCGCGCGGCTGCGCGAGCTCGACGGCAACACGAGCATCCAGGTCCGCGGTCAGGGCACCGAGTTCGACTCGCTCCGCGAGTACGTGCGCGGGGACGACGTGCGCTCGATCGACTGGCGGGCCACTGCCCGCGCGTCCACGACCATGCTCCGCACGTGGCGACCCGAGCGCGACCGCCACGTCGTCATCGTGATCGACACGGGCCGGACGTCCGCTGCGCGCGTCGGAGACAGCACGCGTCTCGAGGCGGCGTTCGAGGCCGCGCTCCTCCTGTCGGCGCTCGCGCAGCGCGCGGGCGACCACGTGCATCTCGTCGCGTTCGACAGGGTCGTGCGCGCGCGCGTCACGGGCGTCGAGGGGCCCGCGCTCCTGCCCGCACTCGTCGACGCCCTCGCTCCCGTGGACGCCCAGCTCATCGACACCGACTGGGATGCCGCGCTCGCGCAGGCGCGCCGGCTCGCCCCGCACCCGTCGCTGCTCGTGCTGCTCACGGCCCAGGAGTCCGTCGACGCCTCGCGCGCGTTCCTCGGCGTCCTCCCGTCGGCGGCGCGTCGCGGCACGGTCGTGCTCGTCGGCGCCGCCACCGACACGACCCTCGAGAGCGCGGCGCGCGAGCGGGGGTCGACCGACGCCGTGTACCGCGCAGCCGCCGCCGAGGCCGGGCTCTCGGCCGCGCGGCGCGTGGCGCGGGCGATCGAGCGGGCCGGCGCCGACGCCATCTCGGCGTCGCCGGACGACCTCCCGCCGCTCGTCGCCGACCGGTACCTCGCGCTCAAGCGGGCCGGGCGCCTGTAGGGACACCCGCGACCGGGAGCCGGCCTCCCTCGCGGCGCCGCCGCCCGGGCCCTTGCCCCGGGCCCCTTGCCCCGGGCCCCATCCCCCGGCCCTTGCCGCGAACGGTCGCCACCGCCATCCCACACCGACCCTTCGCGGCAAGAACCCCGCTCCGGACCCCGGACACGGCGGAGCGGCCCGCCCCCGACGGGGACGGGCCGCTCCGCGGCGGGCTCAGGCCAGGTCGAAGCGGTCGAGCTCCGTGACCTTCGTCCACGCCTTCACGAAGTCGCGCACGAACTTCTCGTGCGCGTCGTCGCTCGCGTAGACCTCGGCGAGCGCGCGCAGCTCCGAGTTCGAGCCGAACACGAGGTCGACGCGCGTGCCGCGGCCGAAGACCTCGCCCGTGACGTCGTCCGTGGCCTCGAACGCGTGCTTGCCCGGGTCGAGCGGACGCCACGTCTTGCCGAGGTCGAGCAGGTTCACGAAGAAGTCGTTCGTGAGCGTGCCGGGGCGGTCGGTGAACACGCCGTACGGCGAGCCGTCCCAGTTGGCGCCGAGCACGCGCAGCCCGCCGACGAGGACCGTCATCTCGGGCGCGCTCAGCGTGAGGAGGTTCGCCTTGTCGATGAGGAGGTACTCCGCGGGGAGCGTCGCGTCGGGCCCGGTGTAGTTGCGGAAGCCGTCGGCGATGGGCTCGAGGTAGCCGAACGAGGCGACGTCGGTCTGCTCCTGCGTGGCGTCGGTGCGACCCGGGTGGAAGGGGACCCGCACCTCGACGCCGGCGTCCTCCGCGGCCTTCTCGACACCCGCGTTGCCCGCGAGCACGATGAGGTCGGCGAGCGACACCCGCTTGTCGCCCGTCTGCGCGGCGTTGAACGAGGCCTGGATGCCCTCGAGCACCCCGATCACCTTCGCGAGCTGCTCGGGGTTGTTGACGTCCCAGTCCTTCTGCGGGGCGAGGCGGATGCGCGCGCCGTTGACGCCGCCGCGCTTGTCGCCGCCGCGGAAGGTCGAAGCGGCGGCCCAGGTCGTCGAGACGAGCTCGGCCACCGTGAGGCCCGACGCGAGGATCTGCTCCTTGAGCACGACGGCGTCCGCCGCGTCGATGAGCTCGTGGTCCACCGCGGGGAGCGGGTCCTGCCAGATGAGGTCCTCGGCGGGCACCTCGGGGCCGAGGTAGCGGGCCTTCGGGCCCATGTCGCGGTGCGTGAGCTTGAACCACGCACGGGCGAACGCGTCGCTGAAGGCGTCCTGGTCGTCGCGGAAGCGCAGCGAGATCTCGCGGAACGACGGGTCCTCGCGCAGGGCGAGGTCGGTCGTCAGCATGCGCGGCTCGCGCTTGCCGTCCGAGTGCGCGAGCGGAACCATGTCGCTGCCGCCGCCGTTCTTCGGTCGCCACTGCTTGGCGCCGGCGGGGCTCTCCATGAGCTCCCACTCGTAGCCGAAGAGGATGTGGAAGAACTCGTTGTCCCAGCGGGTCGGGTGGTAGGTCCACGTGACCTCGAGACCCGACGTGATCGTGTCGTCGCCCTTGCCCGAGCCGTGCGAGCTCTTCCAGCCGAGGCCCTGCTCCTCGAGGCCCGCGGCCTCGGGGTTGTCGCCCACGTGCGTGTCGGGTGCGGCGCCGTGCGTCTTGCCGAACGTGTGACCGCCCGCGATGAGGGCGACGGTCTCGTCGTCCTCCATGCCCATGCGGCGGAAGGTGGTGCGGATGTCGTCGGCCGCGGCGAGCGGGTCCGGCACGCCCTCGGGGCCCTCGGGGTTCACGTAGATGAGGCCCATGTGCGTCGCCGCGAGCGGCTTCTCGAGCTCGCGGTCGCCCGAGAAGCGCTTGTCGCTTCCGAGCCAGATCTTCTCGGCGCCCCAGTACACGTCGTCGTCCGGCTCCCAGACGTCGGCGCGGCCGCCGGCGAAGCCGAACGTCTTCAGGCCCATCGTCTCGAGCGCGACGTTGCCCGCGAGGATCATCAGGTCGGCCCACGAGAGGCTCTTGCCGTACTTCTTCTTCACGGGCCAGAGGATGCGGCGCGCCTTGTCGAGGTTCGCGTTGTCAGGCCAGCTGTTCAGCGGAGCGAAGCGCTGCTGTCCGGCTCCCGCACCGCCGCGGCCGTCCGTCGCCCGGTAGGTGCCGGCGCTGTGCCAAGCCATGCGCACGATGAGCGGGCCGTAGTGGCCGAAGTCGGCGGGCCACCACGGCTGCGAGGTCGTGAGCGTCTCCGCGATGTCGGCCTTCACCGCGGCGAGGTCGAGGGACTGGAAGGCCGCCGCGTAGTCGAAGTCCTCATCCGCGAACGGGTCGGAGACCGCGGGGTTCTTCGCGAGCAGCTTGAGGTTCAGGCGCTCGGGCCACCATTCCCGGTTCGGGTCGCCCTGGGTGGGGTGGACGAGGTCGGCGCGCGGCTCGCTCGCCGGCAGGTCGGCCGCGGGCAGGCGGGTCGTGTCGTCGGCGGAGCCGTCGTGGATGACGGGGCAGCCCGTGATCGTGTCGCTGCTCATGGATGTCCTTTCGTTCGCGGAAGGAGGGGTCGGTCAGGAGTCGCCGGACGAGGCGTCGCAGTCGGGGCACACGCCCCAGAACGTCACCTCGGCGACCTGGATGCGGAAGCCGGTCTCGTGAGCGGGGTGCAGGCACGGGGCCGCGCCCTGCACGCAGTCGATGTCGTCGACGCGCCCGCACGACGTGCACACGACGTGGTGGTGGTTGTCGCCGACGCGCAGCTCGAAGAGGCCCGGCTGACCGCTCGGCTCGATGCGCCGCGCGAGTCCGGCCTCGACGAAGTCGCCGAGGACGTTGTACACGGCCTGCAGGCTCGTGCCCGGCACGGTGTCGCGCACGCGGTCGAAAACCTCGTCGGCGCGCGCATGCGGCATCGTCGCGAGGGCCGTGTAGACGGCTCGTCGCGGAGTCGTCACGCGCAGCCCGACGGCGCGGATGGCGACCTCCGCGTCGGGGGCGGGCGGGGTGAGGGTCACGTCGTCCATGCTAGCCATCGTTTTGAACTCTTCAAAACAAGGGCCGCTCCCGGCGTGT
Source organism: Microbacterium sp. KNMS (assembly GCF_053851835.1). NCBI lineage: Bacteria > Bacillati > Actinomycetota > Actinomycetes > Micrococcales > Microbacteriaceae > Microbacterium > Microbacterium sp. KNMS. The sequence goes on along the minus strand of NZ_JBSQBP010000017.1, from coordinate 41,344 downwards.
CCCCCGCCGTGCACGCGCCCTGCCCCGATCCTCGGCACCGTGTGCCACGATGCAAGCGAGAGCAGACCATCCGCCCGAGAGGATGTCATGTCCGAGAGCACCTCCCCCGCCCCGACGACGCCCGCTGCGCGCCTCATGGCCGAGGCCGTCGGGACCTTCCTCCTCGTGTTCGGCGGCGTCGGCACGGCCCTGTTCGCGGCGCATCTCGCCGACGCGGGCGACGCGTTCGCACCGGGCATCGTGTACCTCGCCACCGCGGCGGCCTTCGGCCTCTCCGCCGCGGTGGGCGCAGCCGCGTTCGCGGGCGTCTCGGGTGCGCACTTCAATCCCGCGGTCACCCTGGGCCTCGCCGTGGCAGGACGGTTCCCGTGGGCGGAGGTGTGGAAGTACGCCCTCGTCCAGGTGATCGGCGGTGCGGTCGCGACGACCCTCCTCGTGCTGATCGGCCTGTTCGGGCCCGCCGGATGGCTCGAGGCCGCGCAGAACGGAGGGTTCGCGAGCAACGGCTGGGGCGAGCGGTCGCCGGGCGGGTTCGACCTCCCGGCCGCGATCATCGCCGAGGTCGTGCTGACGGCGGTGCTCGTCCTCGTCGTCCTCGGAGCGACCCATCCCGAGCGCGGCACGGCGCTCGCTCCGGGCGCGATCGGCCTCGCGCTCGCGCTCATCCACCTCGTCGGCATCGTCGTCGACGGCGCGTCCGTCAACCCTGCCCGCTCGATCGCGACCGCCGTCTACGGCGGCGGCGCGGCGCTCGCGCAGCTGTGGCCGTTCCTCGTCTTCCCGCTCGTGGGCGCCGTGCTCGCCGGCTTCGCCTGCCGCCTGATCTTCCTCGATCGCCGCTGAGCCGACGTCAGCGGGCGAGCCGCGCGACGCGCTCGTCCTGCAGAGCCAGGGCGCGCAGCTCCCGATCGCGCCGCGCGGCGACGACCGCGCGCAGCAGGATCTCGGGCGGCACGGGCGGAAGCGGGCTGACGAACGGGGCGATCTCGCGTGCGAGGTCATGTGCGACGCGCTCGCGCGCGGCGGGGAACATCCGGCCAGCGCCCGCGACGAACTGCGAGACGCGGCGCCCGAGCCGTTCCGGCATCCGCCCGACGTCGGCGATCGCGGCCCACGACTCCATGCCCGCCGGGAGGGAGAAGTCGGCCGGCGGCAGCCGCGGCGTGCGGGTGCGCTCGGCATAGGTGCCGGCCACGAGATCTCCGAGACGCTGCGAGCGCGGCGTGAACATCCCGACGAGGAGCGCCGTCCCCCCGGCGGTCATGTACGTCTCGAAGACGCCGACCAGGGCGCGGATGAGCGCGTGCCGGAACCCGATCGCCCCGCCGTCCGAGCGGACGACGCGACCGCCGACGACGAGCTTGCCGAGGCTGCGCCCCTTCGTGAGCGTCTCGACCGTCGTCGGCAGGAGGACGAGCACGATCACGAGCATGACGACGAGCGCGATGCGCATCGTGGCATCGTCGAGGACGCCGAGGTCGAGCAGGCGCCAGACGGCGAGCGCGAAGAGCACGTAGAGCCCGATCGACACGACCACGTCGATGAGGGCGCCGGTGGCGCGCAGCACGAGCCCGACCGGCTGGATGTCGAGCGCGACGGCCTCTCCCGTGAGCACCTCGTCGTCACGGACCGCCTGCACCGTGGCGCGCGCCGGAGCGGATGGCGTCGACATGCGTACAGTTAATCAGGTGAACCTCGACGCGCTCACGGCCGCTCGCGCCCGCGAATGGGCGCGGCTCGACGCGCTCTCGAAGAGCCGTCGGCTCACGGGCCCCGAGGTCGACGAGCTCGTCGCCCGCTACCAGGCGGCGTCGGCGGACCTCGCCGACATCAAGACGAGTGCGGGGCGCACGCCGCAGGGCGACCACGTCTCGACGATGCTGTCGCGCGCCCGCCTGCGGCTGACGGGCGCGCCGGAGAACGTCCTGCGGACCCTTCCCCGGTTCTTCGCCCGCCAGCTCCCCGCGGCCCTGTACCGCGTCCGGTGGACGACGCTCGTCATCGCGGCCCTCTTCGTCGCGGTCGTGGCCCTCGTCGCGGCGTGGGTCTCGAGCGACCCGGCCCTCGTCGCCTCGCTGGGGCCGCAGGCCGCTCTCGAGCACTACGCGCGCGAGCAGTTCACCGAGTACTACACCGAGAACCCGGCCGCCGTGTTCGCCGGCATGGTGTGGACGAACAACGCGTGGATCGCCGCGCAGTGCGTGCTGTTCGGCGTCACGGGGGTGTTCCCCGTCTACGTCCTCATGCAGAACGCGGTCGGACTGGGGACGGCGGCCGCCGTCATGTTCGCGTTCGATCGGGGCGACGTGTTCGTGCTGTACATCCTCCCGCACGGTCTCCTCGAGATGACCTGCATCTTCGTCGCGGGCGCGGCCGGGCTCCACATCTTCTGGGCTCTCGTCGCGCCGGGCCCGCGCACCCGGCTCGCCGCGCTCGCGGACGCCGGGCTCTCGCTCGCGACGATCGCCATCGGGCTCGTGTTCGCCCTCGCCCTGTCGGGCGTCGTCGAGGGATTCGTGACCGGCCAGCCCTGGCCGTGGTGGCTCAAGATCGGCATCGGCGCGCTCGCGCTCGGCGTCTTCCTCTTCTACATGCTCTTCGTGGGGCGGAGGGCGGCCAGGGCCGGCGAGACCGGAGGACTCACGGAGTACGAGGCGGGAACCCCGCGGCTCGTCTCCGGATAGGGATGGCCGGGCGCCCGCTAGGCGCGCAGGGTCTCGTGGCGGAAGACGACCCACCCCTGCGGGACGGACAGCCGCTCGGTGTGGAACGCGCAGAGATCGTGCGCGTGCGGGTCGTCGCCCGCGCCGAGCGGTCCGACGGCCGCCATCTGGTCGGCATAGTCGTAGGTCATGGTCGTCACGGCCTCGCGGGCGCAGCCCACCTTCGAGCACAGTCTCTCGCGCATCCCGGACAGCCTATCGAGGCCGCGGCGCCGGACAGCGACGACGCGCAGCGCGCGAGCCTAAGCTGGGAGGCATGAAGTGGTGGAATCGCGCACCCCGTCCCGTCGTGCGGCGCTCGACGGGACGGCACGGCCGCCACGGTCGGACGGGCCGCAGCTCGATCGTGCGCCCTCCGCTGCCGCCCGTCGACACCCGCTACGAGCGGTTCGACGTCGCCGTCGGCTCGGCCGCCGAGTACCTGCGCGGGGCGTGGCCCGAGCTGCGCGACGTGAGCTTCGAGATCGCCGGCCTTCCCGCCGAGCCATCGGAGGACGGCATCCCGCGGTGGCGCATCGACCGCGCGGCGCGTCGGATCATCCTCTTCCGCATCCCCGTCGAGCGGCTCAGCCGCATCCACGGCTCGATCGGCCTCGCGCGCGCCGACGACTTCCACCGCCGGCTCGTGATCGAGGGCGCGGTCTTCCGCGCGGCGGCCGACTACCTCGACCGCGATCCGTGGGACCTCGCGCCCGACCGCTACCGCTGGTTCTGACCGGTCACGGGTAGACGCGGACGTCCTGCGGCGCGGCCGCATCGCGCTCGACCGGGAGACCGGCGAGGGCCGACCCGCTCTCGAACCCGACCGACGCGTGCACGGCCGACCCGCCGGGGTCGAGCACGAAGACGCCCGCCTCGGCGAGCTCGACGGACGCGAAGCCGCCCGCCGGCACCTCGAGGGTCTGCGACTCGTCGCCGCGCGTGATCGCGACGGCGGTGTCCTCGTCTCCGGGGTTGTAGACGCTGAGGCGCGCGCCCGGACCGTCGGGGACGGCGAACGCGGTCGGCGCATCGAGCGCGGGAGCCGCCGCGTACCAGGCGTAGTCGGAGCCCGCGCCGAACCCCGTGGCCTGCCACGCCGCCGCGACGAGCGGCTGATCCGACTCGACGAGCACCGTGTAGCGCCCCTCGGGGAGTCCGCCGATGTCGACCGACATCGGCTGGTCGGCGGTCAGGGCGACCTGCTCGGGCGCGCGCGCGGGCGATCCCCCGCCCTCGGGCAGCACGGTCACGGTCGCCGTCGCGTCCGACGTGGAGAGCAGTCGCACGAGCCCCGCCGAGTTCTCGCTCTCGCTCGCCTCGCGCGTCACGCTGATGCCGGGGATGGCCTGGACCGGTGCGGGCGCGACGGATGGCTGCAGGTCGATGCCCCCGGGCTCGAGCGTGCGCACGAGGCTCGACTGCAGTGTGACGCGCACAGGGGCGCCGTCGGCGGTCACCCGGACGGACGGCGCCTCCTCGCCCTCGGCGATCCCGGCGAGCGGGATGGCCACCTGCTCGCCCGCGGGGATGGCGATCGCGTCGGACCCGACGGGCGTGCGCCGGCCGTCCACGCCGAAGACGTCGAGCGCGACGACCGCGTTGACGTCGGTCGGGTTCGCGATGAGGAGGATGCCCGTGGAGCCCGTCGTGACATCGCCGCCCACGATCCAGGACTCCATGAGGGGTCGGCGGCACTCCGACGCCGCGAAGCCGCCGAGGTCGAGGTCGTCGGTCTCGAACGAGGAGGCCGCCGCGACCGGAACCGCCTCGCGCCCGTCCGGGCTCTGCCGGAAGACGGGCACGGCCGCTCCGTCGACGCCCGCGACGGTGAGGTCGACGCGCTCGGGCTCGCCGTCGGCCGTGCTGCCCGAGACCACGCGCGGGTCGGCGGCCGCGGTGAGCCCGCCCGCGTCCTCGGCCGAGCGTCCGAGCGCGAGCAGGGGGCCGTCGCATGCGAGCACCGTCTCGGCGGGCGCCGGCGCCACGTCGACCGCAGGCGCCTCGCCTCCCACGACGGGCCACGGGACGACTCCGACGCCGAGCGCGGCGACGACCGCCGCCGCCGAGACGACGGCGCCGATGCCGATGCGCGCCGACACGGTCGCCCTGCTCATGAGGCCTCCTCGTACTCGGCGGCGATCACACGCGGCTTCCGGCGAGCCGCGCGATGCGACGCGGGCGTCGGCACGGCGAGCAGCAGCGCGACGGCGACCGCGATGAGCTGGATGAGCGCGATCCCCCGAGCGGTCTGCGCGTCGTCGTCCGAGATCGCCGGTCGCGGCGCGCGATCGACGTCGACGCTCCAGAGCACGCCGCGCGGCGTCTCCCCCACGCGCACGAGCCCGGCCCGCTGATCGATCGCGGTCGCGGCGGAGAGGCGCAGCACGCGCGCGGCGTCGGTGTCCTCGCCCTCCGCGGCCAGCAGCACGAATCCCACGCCGCGCTCGGCGAGCGCCCCGGTCGCGTCGGCCGAGGACCCGGCCACGAGGTCGGTCGCGATCTCCGCGATGCGCCGGTCGCCGTCGGAGAGAGCGGGCTGCGTGGACTGCAGCGTCGACTGGCCGCCGAGCGTCTCGCTCGCCCCCCAGACGACGGATGCCGCGACGCCCCCGTCGGGCTGGGGCGCGAGCACGAGGGTCGCGACGTCCTCGGCGATCGCGGCCTGCGCCGAGACGTACGCGGGCAGGGTCGTGTCGGTTCCGCTGCGCAGCGCCGCCTGCCCGCGGTGGACGGCGGTGAGCGAAGGGATGGCGGCCAGCAACACGCACGCGGTGGCGATGAGCGCGGCGGCGCGCAGGACCGCGCGCGGCGCGAAGCCGACGTCGAAGGCGATGACCGCTGCCGCGACGAGGCCGAGCCACGCGAGGCTGAGCCCCGCACCGGGCCAGACGGCGACGGGCTGCGACTGCGCCCACGCGACCTGGACGGACATTGCGGCGCCGGCCGTCGCGAGGCCGAGCACGGCGACCACGATCATCGCGATCCCCGCCCGCCAGCGGCGCGTGAGCGGCGCGACGAGCGCGGCGAGCGCGACCGGCGCGAGCAGGATCGGCACCCACCACGTCTCGGCCGGGAGCCCGAGGCCCGCGAGGAAGCCGCCCCATCCGCCCGGGTCGGACGTCGGGAAGCCCAGCGCGATCCGCCAGCGCTCATCGGCCGCGAGCACGGGTCCTGCCCACGGTCGCCCGGGATCGGCCAGCAGCGCCCACGGCGTCCCGCGATCGAGCTGCGCGAGGACGACCGGGAACGCGAGCGCCGCGCTGGGGACGAGCGTCCACACGACGCGCGCGATGCCCCGCGGGCGCAGCGCGCAGGTCAGGACGAGCCCGAGCGCCCACACGACGACGAGCGCAGGGGCCAGCGACGGCGCGCACGCGACGACCGCGGCCAGCAGGAGCGACGCGGTGCCGGCAGCACCCCAGGACCGGTGCGCCGCGGCGCCGGCGAAGAGCAGCCACGGCAGGAGCAGGTGCACGAGGACCGCCGCAGGACGGGGGTCGACGAGCGCCGAGAGGAAGCTCGGCGCGAGCGCCCAGAGCGCCGCCATCACGACACGCAGCCCCGAGCGCACCGTGACGCGCGTCGCGGCGAACCAGGCCCCGAGCACCGCCAGCGGGAGGGCGAGCAGCCACAGCGCGAGCAGCGCGAACGACGGGCTGCCCGGCCACAGCGACCCCAGCAGGGCAGTCACGGCCGCGAACGGGTCGGCCGGCGACACGACGTCGAGCCCGACCGCGCGGCGGCCGAAGGCGGCCTCGGCCCACAGCCCCGACACGGTGCGCGCGAGGGGCAGCAGAGCGCCGCCCGCGACGCCCGGCCAGGACAGGAGCGCGAGGAAGGCGACGACGCTCACGACGCCGGCGGCGAGCACAGCCCACGCGCCGCCGCCGCTGAAGAAGCGCAGCTCGCGGCGGACGACCGGATGGTCGTGCGAGGCCTGTCGCTCGCGCAGGCTCTCGCGGGTGGCCCGGAGGGCGTCGACCGCGGCCCACGAGGCACGGCGCGTCCGGCGGATGCGCGCGCGCGAGCGCGCCACGGCCGGGATCCGGGCCATCGCGACGATCGCGGCCGCCCATTCGGCGGGCACGAAGGCCGGGTTCTTCGCGATGAGCTGGACGGCCGTCTTCCACAGGGCGAGCGGCAGGAAGGAGAGCCAGTGCAGCAGGACGGCCCAGGCGGGCGCGTACGCGAGTCGGCGATGCAGCTGGGCGGTGCGCTGACGGAAGTCGTCGCGCATCCGCTTCCGCGCCGGTCTCGGCACGGCGACGCGGGCACGCGGGACGAGCGCGACGCGCCGGCCGGCGAGGTGCGCGCGCACACCGAGGTCGAGGCCCTCGTCGACGCCGAGGAGCGCGCGATCGGGCACGAGGTCGGCGACGACCTCGCCGCGGACGAGAACGCCGCGGATGTCGGAGCCGAGCACGTCGTCGAGCGCGTCGTACTGCCCCTGATCGAACTCGCCGTCGGCGAGCTCGACGGCGCGGCCGAACCGGGTCATGCTCTGCCCGAGGGAGACGATGCGGTCGGCGTCGTCCGCGTCGACGAGCTTGGGGGCGGCGATCGCGATCGACGGCCCGCGCTCGAGCTCGCCCGCGAGGGCCGCGAGGGCGGTGGCATCGGGTGTCGCGTCATGGGCGAGCAGCCAGACCGACGCCCCGGGCGTGACGCGTCGCAGCGCGAACTCCACGGCGGCCGCGAACGGCGTCGCGGCGGACGCCTCGATCACGCCCTCGGCGCCGGACGCCGACACGAGCTCGCGCACGGGAGCGATCGGACCGCACACCACGATCGTGAGCGCGTCGACCGGACGGGTCTGCGAGCGGACGGCCTCGAGGGTGCGGCCGAGCACCTTCACGGCTTCCGGGGATGAGCGCGCGACGAGGACGGCGTGGACTGCGGCGGGCATGACCCGGCAAGCCTAAGCCGGGGGCCGCGTCGAGCCGTCCACCGGCGCGCCGGGCGGGCGGATTCCCAGGCGGGTCAGCTCGCGCGGCGCTTGAGCTTGCGGCGCTCGCGCTCGCTCAGGCCGCCCCAGATCCCGAACCGCTCGTCGTTCTGGAGCGCGTACTCGAGGCACTGGGCGCGCACGTCGCACGTCGCGCAGATGCGCTTCGCGTCGCGGGTCGAGCCGCCCTTCTCGGGGAAGAACGCCTCGGGGTCCGTCTGGGCGCACAGCGCGTCGCTCTGCCAGGCGAGCGCCGTGTCCTCCTCGGTCGCAGGCCGCACTCCGGGAACACCGAGGTCGACCGGATCCACGAACCAGTTGTCGGGAACTCCGGATCGATACTGCGAAGTCGCCATCGTCGCTCTCCCACCCCTTGTCCTATCCCCCCACGCGGGCAGCGTGTGCACCTAATTACAACCGTGTGATTCGGATAGGTCAAGTCGCGGATCGTAAACCCTGAAGGGGAGATTGAAGGTTCACCGGGCGTGTCGGCGTGTCGGCGAGGCGTGTCGCCGACACCGGGACGCGCCGTGCTGCAGCGCGTCCCGCCGCGTCAGGCCGCAGCGCCCGGCTCGGCGACGAAGACCTCGCCGTCGCCGTCGAACCGCAGCTGCGCCGTGTCGGGCGTCGCGAAGAGAGCGCGTCCCGGCACGAGCTCGACCGCGTCGCCGCCGTCGGACACCGTGACCGTGCCGGCCGTCGCGAGCACGATCGCGGGGCCAGCGGGGCGCAGGCTCGCCTCCTCGTCCTCGCCCGCGCGCACGCGCAGGAGCCGGAAGTCCGCGACCGGCACCGGGAACGCCTCGACGCCGCGGCTGCCGTGGTCGACCGCGACGGGGAGCACGACGGGCACCTCGCCCGGGGTCGGGTCGACGATCGCGAGGAGCTCGTCGACGTCGATCCGCTTGGGGGTGAGGCCGCCGCGGAGCACGTTGTCGCTCGCGGCCATCAGCTCGACGCCGAGGCCCGAGACGTACGCGTGCAGCTGACCCGCGCCGAGGAACAGCCCCTCGCCGCGCCGCAGGAGCACGTAGTTCATGAGGAGCGCGACGACGACGCCCGGGTCGCCGGGATAGATCGATGCAACCCGGCGCGCGTTCGCGAGCTCGGCCGCGAACTCGGTCGACTGGGCCTCGTCGAGGGCCGCGATGATCTCCGAGACCGTCTCCGCCGCGTCGCCGCCCAGCAGCCAACCGAGCGCCTGGCGCAGGCCCTCCGCGTCGACGAGGCGATCGCGCAGCGGCGCGGCTGCGGGTCCGATCGCATCGAGCAGGCGCCGCGTCGCGTCGAGGTCGCGCAGCCCGCAGAGCGCCTCGAAGCGGTCGCTCAGCGCCACGATGATCTCGGGCTTGTGGTTGTCGTCGACGTAGTTGCGGGGAGCGTCGGCGTCGAGCGATGCCTCGCGCGCGAATCCCTCCTCGGCCTGCGCCTTGGTGGGGTGCACCTGGATCGACAGCGGCGACCCGGCCGCGAGCAGCTTGAGCAGGTACGGCAGGCGCCCGGTCGGCGAGACGTGCACGCCGTTGTCCGCGATCCACGCGTCGAGGGTGCGGCCGCTGCCGTCCGCGAGGTCAGCGGGATCCGACGGATGGTTTCCGAACCAGACCTCGGCCTCCGGCCCCTCGGCCGGCTCCCGGCCCTCGAGAGCGGCGAGCAGCGAACGCGATCCCCAGGCGTAGTCGCGCGGGACATTGGTGAGCGGTACGAGCACGATCCCACCTTAGGGTGCCCGCGCGTGGCGGACGGTAGCCTGGTGCGCGATGACGCAGCTGAGCCGCCATCCGGTCGCGGACCCGCCCACCGCGCCGGAGCGCGAGAAGACGGGGCACCTCCTGCTGCGCGCATACGCGGTTCTCGTGGTGTTCTCCGCGCTCGCTCACTCGTTCTGGTACAACCTCGCCGGGATGGCCGGGGCCGCGGTCCTGCTCGGAGCGCTCACGCTCGCGACCCTCGCCATCTGGCTGCCGCGCCTGCGGCGCTCGCGGCGGACGACGCCGTTCGCGTGGCGTCGGCTCCCCTGGCTCGGGCTCGCCTATGCGGCCTTCGCGCTGCTGTCGCTCCTGTGGTCGGCGTGGCCGGCCGCGACGGCGGTGACCTGGCTGCTCCTCGCCTCCGCGACGCTGCAGGGGCTGTTCCTCGCCGATGCCCTCACCTGGCGCGAGCTCGTCCGCTGCCTCGAGATCTCCCTGCGCTGGGTGCTCGGCCTCTCGCTCCTCCTCGAGCTGTGGGTCGCGGGCATCCGCCGACGGCCGCTCCTGCCGAACTTCTCCGATGCCCCCGCCGATCCGGACCCGCACTGGTACTGGGTCCGCGGCAATCTCCTCGACAGCGTGCTCGATCCCGGGCGCGTGCAGGGCATCGTCGGCAACGCGAACCTCCTCGGCATCCTGTGCCTGCTCGCGCTCATCGTGTTCGGCATCCGGCTGGCCGACCGGGCGCCGTCGCCCGCCGTCCGCATCGTCTGGATCGCCGTCGCGGCCTTCCTCCTCCTCCGCTCGGGATCCGTCACGACGCTCGTCGCGCTCGTCGCGGTCGCGGGCGTCCTCTGCGCCGCCCTCCTCATCCGCCGCGCCGCGCTGCCGCGCGGTCGCACGCCGCTGTATGCGGTCTTCGCGGGCGTGGCCGTCGTCGGGATCGTCTCCGCGGTGCTCCTGCGCGAGCGGCTGCTCGCGCTCGTCGGGCGGGAGGGCGACCTGACCGGCCGCGGCGACATCTGGCAGGCCGTGCTCGAGCGCGCGAGCACGCGGCCCGTCGCCGGCAACGGCTTCGCGAGCCCGTGGCTCCCCTGGGACCCGGCCTTCGACGGCTGGATCCTCGACCACGGCATCACGGTCTTCCACGCGCACGACATGTGGCTCGACGTCTACCTGCAGCTCGGAGCGATCGGCGTGGCCCTCGTCGCGGGCGTGTTCGCCGCGCTCACGTGGCGCGCGTGGTTCTTCGCCGTCGACCGCCCGCGCTGGGACATCCGCGCTGACCGCCCCTATCAGGCGCTCACGCTGCTGCCGATCCTCGTCGTCGCGATGCTGCTCGTGCAGGGGCTCACCGAGTCCGGGCCGATCATGCTGTGGGGCTGGATGCTCGTGACGCTGCTCGCCTTCAAGATCAAATCCGTCCCGCTCGTCGACGTCGGGGTCGCCGAGGCGTCGGCGCCGGAGAGGCGTCCGCTGCGGGTGCGGCGCGGATGAACCCGTACTCGCCCGTGCGGATGGCGGCGCGCCTCCTGCGCTCGGCCGATGTCGCGCGCGCCTACACGCTCGCGACGCTGCTGGCGGCCTTCGGGTCGCACGCGGTCGAGCGCACCGCGGGGCGCGTGACCCTCGCGACCGTCATCGTGTCGCTCGTCGTGCTCGGCATCGGCATCATCGCGGCACGGCGGCGCGAGCTGCGCCCCCTCGGGTTCGCCCCCACGAGCTTCGTGGTGTTCCTCGTGTGGGCGCTCGTCTCGACGATCTGGTCGAACGACGACGACGCGACCCTGGGCGGATGGATGTCGCTGGTCGCCTACGGGTTCCTCGCGCTCGTGATCGCGCACATCCGCGACACGCTGCAGACGGTGCGCGCCATCGGCGACGTCCTGCGGTGGCTGCTCGCGGCATCCCTCGCCCTCGAGATCCTCTCCGGGATCCTCCTCGACATGCCGTTCCCGTTCCTCGGGATCGCGGGCCAGATCGCGAACGGGGGCCCGATCCAGGGCCTCTTCGGCACCCGCAACATGCTCGGGTTCGTCGCGATCGTCGCCCTCGTCACGTTCCTCGTCGAGTGGCGCACCCAGTCCGTCCCGCCGCAGAAGGCCGCGTTCTCGATCACGCTCGCGGCCCTGCTCGCGGTGCTGTCGGCCTCCCCGACGGCGGTTGTCCTCGCGCTGTCCGTCGCCGTGTCGCTGCTCGCCCTGACCCTCGTGCGCCGCGCGGCCCCCGAGCGGCGCCGCTCCCTGCAGTGGACGCTCGCCATAGCGCTCGTGCTGTCGCTGTCGATCGCCTACGCCCTGCGCCATCCGATCCTCCGCTGGCTCGACGCGACGGCGGGCTTCTCGCTGCGCGCCGACCTCTGGAACGCGATCCTCACGTGGGTGGGCAACCGTCCGATCCAGGGCTTCGGCTGGCACGGCGGCTGGGATGCCGACGCGTACCCGATGAACGTCATCAACGTGCTCCTGGGCGAATCGCACCGCTCGGCGCTCAACGCCTACTTCGACGTGCTGCTCCAGCTCGGCTGGGTCGGCCTGCTGCTCTTCGCCGCCCTCTGCGGCGTCGCGTTCGTGCGCTCCTGGCTCGTCGCGAGCGAGCGGAAGTCGACGGTGTACGCGTGGACCCCGGCCGTGCTCGCGGCGCTCATCGTCGACTCGATGTTCGAGAGCTTCACGCTCGAGGGCGCCGGCTGGCTGCTGCTCGTGCTGTGCGCCGTCCGCGCGGGCCAGTCCCGCTCGTGGCGCGAGAGCCTCGATCTCGTGGCGAGCGGGGGCGAATCACAGGATCCCCTGGCACCGCCGCGATAGGCTCGACGGCGGCCCGAACCCGGCGCCGATCCCGTCTCGCACCCGGAGCTCTCGCCGTGACACACGTCCTCCAGAGCGTGGTCTTCCCGCTCGACCGCGATCCCGACCTCCTGCCGCTGTACATCGATCCCGAGGTCTGGTCGACGATCGACGAGGAGCCGGTCCGCGTCTCCGACGTCGCGCATCTCTCCGACATCCTCGGCCGCACGCGTGCGCGGATCCCGGCCGGGACGCGCGTGTCGTTCGCGACGTACTTCAACGCCTTCCCTGCGTCGTACTGGCAGCACTGGACGAGCGTCCGCTCGGTGCGCCTCGCGGTGCGCACCGAGGGCACGGCGACCGTGCTCGTGTACCGCTCGACGGGCGACGCCGCCCAGCAGCGCATCGACACGAAGGACGCGTTCGGCGACGCCGAGACCGTGTTCGACATCCCGCTCACGCAGTTCAGCGACGGCGGATGGCTGTGGTTCGACGTCGTGGCCGGCGCGGAGGACGTCGTGCTCGCCGGCGGCGAGTGGACGACCGAGCAGGAGCCCGCGCGCACGGGCAAGGCGTCGCTCGGGATCACGACGTACAACAAGCCCGACTACTGCGTCGCGACGCTCGGCGCGCTCGCCGACGCCCCCGAGGCGCTCGAGCTCGTCGACCGCATCTTCATCGTCGACCAGGGCACGCAGAAGGTCGCGGCCCAGGACGGGTACGACGAGGTCGCGGCGCGCCTGGGCGACCAGCTGCAGGTCGTCGAGCAGCCGAACCTCGGCGGCTCCGGCGGCTTCGCGCGCGCGATGCACGAGACGCTGCAGCGCCCCGAGAGCGACTTCATCCAGCTCCTCGACGACGACGTCCGCATCGAGCCGGAGTCCATCCGCCGCTCGATCACGTTCGGGCGCTTCGCGACGCAGCCTGTGCTCGTGGGCGCCCACATGTTCGATCTCCTCAACCGCCCGCGGCTGCACGCGTGGGCGGAGGTCGTCGACGAGCAGCCGTTCATGTGGCGCAACCTGTATCAGGAGAGGATGCCGCACGACTTCCGTCGCGCGAACATCCGGCAGACGCCCCTGCTGCACATGCGCATGGACGCCGACTACAACGGCTGGTGGATGTGCCTCATCCCGACCCAGGTCATCCGCGAGGTGGGCCTCGCGCTGCCCGCGTTCATCAAGTGGGACGACGCCGAGTTCTGCCTGCGCGCGCGCGAGGCCGGCTACCCCACGGTGTCGCTGCCCGGCGCCGCGCTGTGGCACGTGTCCTGGATCGGCAAGGACGACTCGATCGACTGGCAGGCGTACTTCCACGCGCGCAACCGGATCGTCGCCGGCCTCCTCCACTCGAATGCGCCGCGCGGCGGCACGCTCATCCGCCACTCGCGCCGGGTGGACCTCAAGCACCTGATGATGATGCAGTACTACCCCGTCGCGCTGCGGAACCGCGCGCTGCGGGACGTGCTGCGCGGGCCCGCGCACCTGCGGGAGAACCTCGCGACCGCGATGCCGGAGGCGCGCTCCCTCGCCGCCCGCTTCCCGGAGACGGTCGTCCATCGCGACCCCGAGGTCGTCATCCGCTCACGGCGCGGGCGCCAGGTCTTCCAGCGGCTCAAGCAGCATGTCTTCGACAGCCCCACGGGATGGCGGCTGCGGCTCTTCACCGCACAGACGCTGGTCTCGCACTGGCTGCGGGAGCCCGACCCGGCCAACGTCGAGCGCCCCGAGGTCGAGTTCGGCAAGTCCGACGCGCACTGGTGGCGCGTCCCGCTGTACGACTCGGCGCTCGTGAGCGCGGCGGACGGCTCGGGCAAGAACATCTACACGCGCGACCGGCTGCTGTACCGGCGCATGCTCCTGGACTCGATCCGGCTGCACGCGCGCCTGCGACGGGAGTGGCCGCGCCTGCAGCGGGAGTACCGTGAGGCGCTGCCCGGCCTCGTGTCCGAGGGCGCGTGGCGCGAGATCTTCGAGAGGCAGTCATGAGCGAGAAGACGTCCGTCGTGGAGCAGAGCTACGACCCGCGCGCGTTCGACCCGGCGACCGCGACCATCGTGGTCGTCACCTACAACCGCTCGCACCTCCTGTCGAAGCTGCTCGTCTCGATCGGCGAGATGGACCCGAAGCCGGGCCACGTCGTCATCGTCGACAACGCGTCGTCCGACGACACGACCGAGGTCGTCGAGTCGTTCCGCGCGGAGATCGGCACCGAGATCGTCTACCGGCGTCTCGAGGAGAACACGGGCGGCTCCGGCGGGTTCAGCGAGGGCATGCGCGTGGCGTACGAGCTCGGCTCGACCTGGATCTGGCTCATGGACGACGACGTCGAGGTGCTCCCCGACGGGCTCGCCCGCATGGGCGTGTGGGCGCCGCGCTTCAAGAGCATCCAGGGGCGCCGCTACGACTACGACGGCAGCGAGTTCTACTGGCAGTACCGCCTGTCGATCCCGCTCGGCATCCCGATCCCCTTCGCCCCGGCCGGCTTCGATGCCACGGGGTACCGCGAGATGAACTCCGGGTGCTTCGAGGGGATGTTCATCCACCGCGACATCGTGCAGAAGGTCGGGCTGCCCGATCCGCGCTTCTTCATCTACTGGGACGACTCGGTGTACGGATGGCTCGCGTCGCTCCAGACGACATCCGCGATCGTCAACGAGTTCGTGCTGCGCCGCACGCGCGAGATCAAGCAGTGGGACATGGGCGTGCGCCATCTCAACGCCTCGAGCAACGCGTACCGCTACTACATCATGCGCAACCGCGGCATCATGCGGCACTACTTCGCCGAGCACGGCGCGTACCGCCCCGTCCTCTTCGCCCTCGGCACGGCGCTGACCTTCGCCAAGGAGCTCATCCGCCTCATCGCCGTGGAGCGGACCGTGCGGGGAACGAGCAATCTCTTCCGCGGCATGCGCGACGGACGCCGCATCGCGAAGGACCGCTCGTGGCGCACCATGCCGCCGCTCGACGCTCCCGCCGCGCAGGACGAGAAGCGCTGAGCCCGTGCTGACCATCGCCGAGGACGCGGTCGTCGACCCGTCGGTCAAGCTCCTCCACCGCGACGGCGATCGCGACATCGCGATCGGCGCCCGGACGAAGATCTACCGCGGGGCCGAGATCCTCGGCCCCGTCGAGATCGGCGAGGACGTCTTCATCAACCGGGACGCGTACATCCGCCCCGGCACGCGCCTCGGCGACCGCGTGAACCTCGGGCCGTTCGTGCGTCTCATCACCGACACGCATGAGATCGGCGGGCACGACAAGCGCGCGGGCGACGTGCGGCACGAGCCGATCTCGGTCGGCGACGGCACCTGGATCGGCGCGGCCGTCACGGTCGTCGGGGGCGTCCGGATCGGCGCCGGGTGCGTCATCGCGGCGGGCGCGGTCGTGACCTCGGACGTGCCGGACGACACCATGGTCGGCGGCGTGCCGGCCGCCGTCATCCGCCGCCTGCGCTGACGCGACCGCTACAGCTCTCCGGGCGCGGTGACCTGCTCGTCGATCTCCTCGAGCACGCGCTGCGTCCGCGCGGAGCGGCCGCGCCGGGGCGCGTACACGACGAGAGCGTGGAACGCGTAGCGTGCGACGAACGCGACCGCGAGCGTGATCGCCGCCGCGACGACGCTCGAGATGTGCCACGTCTCGACGAGCAGCGCGAGCACGGGGATCCGCACGAGCGCCTCGGTGTTGTTGAACGCGAACGACTTCGCGAACCGCGTGCGCCCGCTCGAGGCCTCGTCGAGCATCTCCCGGAAGACGAACCGCTCCTGCAGGAGGAAGTTCCCGATGATCGTCGCCTCCGCGGCGATGATCGCCGCCCAGATGTACGGCATCCCGAGCTGCGTGAGCGTCCACATGATCGCGAGGTTCGCGACCGCGCCGAGCCCGCCGATGATCGCGAACGCCGACATCTTGCCGAAGCGCAGCGCGGCGAGCTGCACGAGGAAGCGCGCCCCCTGACGGATCGACGCCTTCGATGCGCCCGCCGCGCGCTCGGCGAAGTCGAAGGGGATCTCGGCGACGCGCAGCTGCTGCCGCGCGAGGATCTCGAGGAGGATCTTGAAGCCGCGCGGGCGCAGGAGCGCGAGGTCGATGCGCGTGCGATCGACGAGGAAGAACCCGGTCATGGGGTCGGAGCAGTCGCGCAGTCGCAGCGGGAACATCGCCTTCGTGAGCGCGGTCGTGACGCGCGAGACGAGGTTGCGGGTGAGATCGGCGAGACCCGCCGCCGAGCCGTCGCGCACGTAGCGCGACGCGACGACCGCGTCGACGTCTCCCGCGCGGAAGCGCGCGACGAGCGCGGGGATCCGCTCGGGCGGGTGCTGGAGGTCGCCGTCGATCACGACGCACGCGTCGTGGGCCGCCTGCTCGAGGCCCAGGATCACGGCGCCGCTGAGCCCGCCGACCGGCTCGTCGCGGTGGATGACGCGCACCGGGATGTCGACGAGGCCGGCGACGCGGCGCACCTCGTCGGCCGTTCCGTCGCTCGAGTCGTCGACGAACAGGACCTCGCACGCGACACCGTCCATGGCGGCGACGATGCGCCGCACGAGCGGCTCGACATTGGGAGCCTCGTTGTAGGTGGGGACGATGATCGTCGCGCCGGCGAAGTGGTCGATCGTCATCCGGGGGTCGCGTCGCTCTCGGTCAGGGGCGCCGGGGCGGCCGGCGCGAGGTCGTCCTCCCGATTCTGCCAGCGGACGGGGGTGAGCATCATGCCGATCGCGAGCACGCTCCCGTACACGAGCGGCAGGATGTACCGCGGCAGCGCGACCGGGCTCGCCACGAGGAAGGCGAAGTTGACGAGGAGAGGCGACACCGCGAGGACGTGCAGCGGGCTGCGCCGGCGGATGGCGTACGCGAGCGCGATGAGCGGCACCCACGACGCGTAGAACGCCTTCGAGGAGAGGAGGTTGCCTTCCGCGAGCGACTCGGTCGCGCGGTTGACCGCGAGGCGCGCGTCGTCGAGCGCGGCCGGCTCGTGGAGGTCCTCGATCGCGGCCTCGATCTCGGCGCGCGTCGTGGTCGGCAGAGCCCTGGCCTCCCAGAAGTCGAGATAGCGGTCGAGCACGATCCCGCTCTGGAAGATCATCGGCGTGACCGGGGCGAAGTACTCGAAGGTGTTCGCGGCCGTCGCCGACAGCGCGGTGCCCGGATAGCGGATCACCTGCGCGAGCCACACCCGCGCGTAGGCGAGACGCTCCTCGGAGCCGGCCTCGAGGTTCCAGCGGCCCTTCACCGCATCCGAGCGCCGCGGCACATACGCCTCGCCGAGGCCGTCGTAGCGCAGCACGGCGTCGATGACCGCCCGCTCGTCTGCGGGGATCTCGTCGCCGTGCTCGGCGACGATGCGCGCGGTCTGCTGGACGGGGATCGTGAGCATGTCGGTCGCTGTGCCGGGCGCGATGCCGATCGCGGGGAGGACGAGGAGCGGCCACACGACGTTCGTCACGAGGAGCGCTCCCGCGGTCCCCGCTGCGACGCGCAGGCGGGCCCGCCGCGCGCAGATCACCAGCAGGACGACGGCGCACACGACGACGAGGTAGACGTTGGTGCGCTTGGCGAGGATGAGCGGGATGACGATCGCGAGCGCGACGACACCCACGCGCGCGCTGAGCAGCACGCGCCCGCGCGTGCGCACGGCCTCGACGAAGAGCACGAGGAAGGGGAGCCAGAACACGGCGGCGAACGCGTCCTTGCTCATGACCGACGGCGCGGCCATGAAGACCGGCAGGACGGCGACCGCCGCTGTCAGCGTCCAGCGGATGGGGCGCGCCATCCCGAGCCATCCGAGGTAGGTGAGCACGAGGGCCGCACCGGCCGCCGTGGCGGCCTCCTGCAGGAGGAGGAAGCCGAACAGGCCGATCCGATCGTCGCCGAGCGCGGATCCGAGATCCCAGAACCATCCGAAGACCATCGTGTCGAACCACGGATGGTGGTCGGTCTGCTCGAGCAGCCCCATCCACTGGAGCCGCTGCGTGATGGTGTCGCTGTCGACGTTGCCCGGCGCGTGCACGAGCAGCCATGGCAGCCAGCCGGCGAGGATGGCGCCGGCTGTCGGCAGCAGGCGCCGGCGCGCGGTCTCGCGGAAGGACGCCGGCTCGGGCACCGCGCGACGCCCGTCGAGCCAGCGGAACAGCAGGGTCAGCGGGACGAAGAGCGCGGCGCCGAGTCCGAGGACGACGAGGCCGCTGCCGACCGCGGCGCCGACGGAGCCGGCGAACCACACCGCGCTGTCGTTCGCGTCGAACGACGCCCCCACGACGACGAACGCCGCGAGGACGAGCGCCGTGGCCGCGGCATGCGGGTCCCACAGGGCCCGCAGCGCGGAAGGTCGGTTCACGCCTGCGCCCGCTGCGTCTCGGCCGACGGGGAGGACGCGTCGCTCCTGTTCCGCCGACGGGCGACGAGGGCGACGGCGACCGCGAGCGGCGCCGTCGCGAAGAACCCGAGCGCGTAGCGCATGCCGCCCGAGACCGGGCCGGCGAGGAAGGTCGCCATGAGCGCGGCGGCCGGCAGGGCGAAGGCCGCCTCGAGCCCGGCGCGCTTGCGCCAGAGCACGACGAGCGCGAGGATCCAGATCCACGTGACGAAGCCCGGAGACAGCGTCATCCCGATCACGGGGATCGCGAGATACCCCTCGTCGAGGAGACCGTGACGCTCGATCGATGCCTGGATGCCTGTGAGCGGCTCGACCGCGGCGTCCTCACCGCTCAGCTGGTACGGGATGTCGAGATGTATGCCGCGCACATCGTTCCAGGATGTGCGCACGACGCCGTCGTACGAGGGCGCGCCCGGCGCCCAGTAGCCGACCGTGTTCGCGAGCGTCGCGGTGATCGCGGACCCGGGGTACTCGGCGACGAGCCGCAGCCATCCGCTCACGAACTCCCCCGTCGTGCGCTCCTCCCACGCCGCCCGCGCGTCGAGCTTGATCGGGTCCGCGAAGCCGGGGATGTAGTGGTCGCCGACGTCGTCGACGCTCCACCACGTGAAGACGTCGTCCACGAACGCCCGGTCCTCCTCGCTCATCGTCGCGTGGTGGTCGTGCGCGATCCGCGCGATCTGCTGCAGCGGAACCGACCACGCCTCGGTCTTCGGGCCCGGCTGCACCCCGAGCGCCGCGGAGAGCGGCCCCGCGTACAGTCCGTACGCGACGACGCATGCCGCGAGCACGGCGCCGACGCGCTTCCACTGGCGGCGGAACGGGATGATGAGCAGCGCGACGCCGAGCAGGACGACGTGGACGCCGTTGTTCCGGAGGACCATGGTCGCGATGCCCGCCGTGAGCAGGAGGATCCACGGCCACCGCGCGCGATCCCCGCGTCGGACCGCGCGCGAGACCTCGACGATCCCGATGAGGAAGAGCACGAAGGCCGACATGAAGGGGATGTCCTTCACGACCGTGATCGACGACAGGCTGAGCACGGGCAGCAGCGCGATCCACGCCCAGAGCGCCCACCACATGCGCGGCCCGACGCCCCATGCCGCGATGCGCCAGAGCAGCACGGCGAACACCGCGCTGGTCGACAGCATCTGCAGGACGGCCGCGAACGCGAGCGCCGCGGAATCGCTCAGGCCGAGGAGCTGCCACACGCCGTTCCACGCCGCGATGAGGAGGGAGTGCCCGATCGGCTCATAGGACTCCCAGGGGCCGAGCCCGCGCGCGTAGGAGAGGCTCCGGTAGGTGTCGAAGAAGATGAGTCCCGGCCACCACACGAGCAGGTACGGCAGCCGGCAGAGCACGATGAGCCCGAAGACGAGTTCGAGGGGGCGCCATGGCGTCGGCCCCGGTGCCCGCAGCGCCTCGACGAGTCGGCTGAGCCGCCCGCGGCGGGGAGCGGGCACGGCAGCGGCGTCGGGTGTCGCGCGGTCGGCGAGATGCAGCAGGACCGCTGCGCCGAGGACGGCGGCGTACGCGGTGCCGAGGCCGTGCACGGCGCTCCAGCCCGACGGGCGCAGCAGCCAGAGGTCGGCCTCCTCACGCAGGAGGGAGATGCCGGCCAGCTCCGCGACCGCGTAGGCGAGGCCCACCGGCACCGCCCAGCGCCAGACCTCGCGCGGCAGACGGCCGAGTGCGAGCCATCCGCCGTAGGCGATCGCCGCGAACGCCGCGATCGCGACGAGGCTGTTCCCCTCGAGCACCTCGCCGAGGGTCGCGGGCGTCGTGCCCGCGCACAGGGCGAGCGTCGTGGCGAACGCGCCCGCCACGGCGATGAGCACGCGCACGGCTCAGACCTCGGGGGCGCGCCAGCCGCGCCACTGCTCGAACGAGCCGTTCAGGAGCTGCGAGTCGGTGCGCTCCCACGTGTGCTTGGACGAGTGGCGGATGTACATGTAGCCGAGCGAATGCGTGCGGTACCCGATGCCGCCCTGCGTCTCGACGCGGATGAGCACCGAGCGGTCCGTGGAGTTCGGCGTGGGGCGCCATCCGCCGAGCGCGTCGAAGGCCGCCCGCGACAGGAGCATCGCGCCGCCGGCGACCTGGTCGTGGTAGCGCTCGGTCGCGAACGTCCGGTGCACGGTCTGCGCGACCTCCTCGAAGAAGAGGTACTCCGTCGTCTTCCCGACGATGTCGGCACGGGAGTAGAGGTGCGCGAGGACGAGGTCGAAGACGTGGTGCTCGCTGTACCAGTCGTCGTCGTCGAGCTTGGTGACGAGGTCGCCGCTCGAGCGCCGGACGCCCTCGGCGAGGGCCGCGCCGAACAGGACGGTGCTCGGGACCTCGACCACGGTCACATCGAGCCCGCCGAGCTCGACCCCCGACAGGTCGGGAGCGGGGATCCCGTGCGCGACGACCACGACCTCCATGTGCGGGTACGTCTGCCGCGCCATCATCTCGAGCACGCCGGGGATCAGCTCGCCGCGCATCGTCGAGAGCACGACGCTCACCGAAGGGAGGTAGCGCGAGCCCGTGCGATGCTCGACGGCCGATGCGAGGCGCAGGAAGCCGGCGTGGTCGTGCATCGCGGCGCGCCGCAGCGCGACCGAGCGGCGCTCGCGCTCGAGCCCCATCGCGGGCCGATACGGGCGCCGGATGGCCTCAGCGATCCGCGGCGAGAGCTGCTCGGGCGCGATGGCGACGCTGTCCGGCAGGGAGTGCAGGATGACGCCGGCCGCCGCGAGCTCGGCGAAGCGGGTCGTGAGTCCCTCGGGGACGGGGCCGGCGAGCCCTGCGAGCGGCGAGAGGTCGACCGCCTCGACATTGCGGACGGCGGCGACGTCGCGCGCGCTGAGCGGCTCCGCGATGGCGAACTCGATGGGGCGGAGGTCGGGGTCGGTCGCGCCGAGGAGCCGGACGACCCCGCGCGGACGGTCGATGACGAGCCGTCGCGCCGGCGGCGACGGCTTGAACCCGAGGATGCGCCCGATCGGGTTGTGCACGTTGAGGTCGATGACCGGGCGCTCGACGCGCGGGTGCCCGAGGAGGGCCTCCCCCACCGTGAGCTGGTGGACGGCGTCCTCCTCCTCGCGCGCGAGATCGGTGCGCGCGGTCAGCAGCACATCGGCCTTGCGCAGGTGCCGTCCCTCGAGGGCGGGGGCGATCGGCTCGAGCTGCGGGATGCGCCGGCTCGGCAGGAGCGGCAGAGCCTCGGCGCCCGCGCTCGGATCGACCGCGAGAAGCGGGAAGCCCGCCCCGACGACGGGCGCGTCCGGGACGAAGGCGGGGATGAGGGCGTCGAGCACGCGCGCGACGGGAAGCGGCGCGTGCAGCGAGACGTGCGCCGACGCCGTGCGGCGCGCGGGGTCGTGCGAGAGCGTGACCGTGCGCGTGTCGCGCAGCGGCGCCATCCGGCCGCGCCAGCGCGGCGAGGGCGCCTCCCAGCGCTCGATGTGGACGCGCAGGTCCTGCGTCATCGCGCCGTCGGCGGCCATCACGAGGTGACGGAGCGCGTCGACGTCCGGCACCCGCAGGCGCACGGGCAGCGACTCGTCCGCCGTCGACGCGAGCGCCGGCGCCTGGCGCGGATCGGTCACGACGTGCTCGCCGTCGCGGTCCGGGGCGTCCTGCTCATCGGGGCGACGGAACCAGCGGCGGACGGGCATAGATCGATCGGCTCCCCGAGTCGGCGGACGGATGGCCGCGAGCGCGGCGCGAGGAGTCTATCGTGCGCGCCTTTCGTCCCCGTGAGAGCGCGTCCGGCGGGCCGCGTCCACCGGTCTCGGAGAAAGCGCACCGTAGAATGACGCGGTGACCAGGCCCGCCGCATCCCCCGAGCCCGCCCCGATCGTCTACCAGAACCAGTGGCGCGACGTCTTCGACGGCACGCTCCCCGACGGCTGGGAGCCGACCAAGTCTGTCTCCGTCGTCATCGCGTCGTACAACAGCAAGACTCTGCCGCTCACGCTCGCGTCGCTCGCCGCGCAGGACTACCCCGAGGACCTGCTCGAGGTCGTCGTCGTGGACGACGGCAGCGAGCCGCCCGTCGAGCTCGGCGAGGTCGTGCCGAAGAACATCCGCCTCATCCGCGTCGAGGAGGGCTGGGGCCGCTCCAACGCGACCGACATCGGCATCAAGGCCACGTCGGGCGACATCATCTACTGGGTCGACTCCGACATGATCCTGTTCCGCGACAACGTGCGCCAGCACGCGAAGTGGGCGCACTTCATCCCCGAGGCGGCCACGATCGGCAACAAGGGCTTCATCGAGGAGTGGGACTACACCCCCGAGACGGTGTACGAGAAGGTCCTCGACGGCACGATCGGCGACGACTACGACCGCTCGACGCTCCACGAGCACTGGTCCATCCAGATCTTCCGCGACACGGACGACCTCAACACGTCGCACGGCCGCAACTACTCGACGCACATGGGCGCGTGCGCCTCGGTCACGCGCGAGGTCTACGACCGCACGTTCGGGCAGGACACCCGCCTCCACCTGGGCGAGGACACCGAGATCGCCTACCAGCTCTGGCAGGCCGGCGCCGTCTTCATCCCCGTCGAGGAGGCGCTCACGTGGCACCTCGGCCGCGGCACGGTGCAGGATCACGCGGTCAAGGTGGCCTGGCACAACGACGTGCACTTCGCCCAGCGCATGCCGATCCCGCGCTACCGCCGCAAGGCCGACAACCGCATCTGGGAGGTGCCGCTCGTCAAGGTCGTCGTCGAGGTGACCCCCGAGACCGCGTACCTCGCCCGCAACTGCGTCGACCGCATCCTCAACAGCACCCTCACCGACGTGCACGTCGTGCTCGTGGGCCCGTGGTCGCAGCTCCACGAGGGCCGACGGAAGATGCTCGCCGACCCGCTGAACGAGCTCTACCTCGTGCGCGAGTGGCTGCGCACCGACAACCGCGTGATCTTCGCGGAGGAGGTGCCCGAGACGGTGTTCCCGGCCCCGTACCGCGTCGACCTGCCGATCACGGTGGGCGTCACGAGCGACAGCCTGATGCAGATGTACCGCCAGATCGACGGCAACCGACTGGGCGCGGTGCGCTACTTCACGCCCGGTCACACGAAGGACGACTCCGTGACGATCTGGGACTCGGCCGCCGTGGCCCGCGCCAAGCGGTACCTGCGCGAGGGCGACGCGATCGAGGACCTCGTCGACCGGGTCTGGGGCTTCCAGTGGGGCTCGAACGACACGGCGCAGCTCATCGACCTCCGCGAGGCCGACCTCTCGGAGCGCGTGACGCGCGTCGACCCGCGGGTCGCCGAGCTCGAGGCCGAGGTCGCCGCGCTGCGCGCGCGCATCGCGCCGCCGCCGTCGCTCGCGCGTCAGATCGCCCAGCGGCTCAACGCCGCATCGGGCGGGCGGCTCGCTCCCGTCGTGCGCGGCGTCAACGCCCGGCTCGGCGGCGCGCCCGCCGCGGCCATCCGGCGTCTGCGCCGAGGCTGATCGAGCGGATGACGTCCCGCACAGACGCATCGCATCAGTCCGGCTTCCGCCCGGACATCCAGGCGCTCCGCGCGATCGCGGTGCTGAGCGTCCTCCTCTACCACCTGTGGCCGAATCGGCTGACGGGCGGCTTCGTCGGGGTCGACGTCTTCTTCGTCATCAGCGGCTACCTCATCACCTCCCACCTCGTCCGCGAGCGCGAGAAGACGGGGCGGATCGCGGTGGCGCGGTTCTGGGCGCGACGCGCGGTGCGCCTTCTCCCCGCGTCGCTCCTCACGCTCGCGGCGACCGCGGTGGGCGTCCTGCTGTGGGTGCCGCGCTCGCTGTGGGATCAGTTCCTCGGCGAGGTCGGCGCGGCGGCGCTGTACGTGCAGAACTGGCGCCTGCTGTTCGACAGTGTCGACTACCTCGCGGCCGACAACCAGCCCTCCCCCGTGCAGCACTTCTGGACCCTGTCGGTCGAGGAGCAGTTCTACGTCGCCCTGCCGCTCCTGCTCATCGCCGCCATGGCGCTCCTGCGCCGCGTCGCGTGGCGGAAGGTCGCCGTCGGCGTGCTCGCCACGGCGACCGCCGCCTCGTTCGCATACAGCCTGTGGCTCACCGCCTGGTCGGCGAGCGAGGCCTACTTCTCCACGCTCACCCGCGCATGGGAGTTCGGCGTCGGCGCCCTCGCGGCCTTCCTGCCGCTCATCGCCTGGCGCGCGATGTCGAACGCGCTCGCCGTCGCCGGCGTCGCGCTGATCGCCGTGAGCACGGTCGCGCTGTCGGGCGCCACGCCGTTCCCGGGCGCGGCGGCGCTGCTGCCCGTCGTGGGCACGGCCCTCGTCGTGTGGGCGGGCGGCGGCTCGTTCCTCGCGCCGGTCGGGGCCGCGCGCCCCGTCGCGTTCACGGGCGCCGTGTCGTACGCCGTGTACCTCTGGCACTGGCCGCTCATCGTGCTGCTCCCCTACGCCACGGGGCATCCGCTGACGACCGTCGAGAAGGTCGCGATCGCGGCCGCGGCGTTCACCCTCGCGTGGGCGTCGACGCGCTTCATCGAGAACCCGGTCCGCCTCTCGCCGAACCTGCTCGCGCGTCGCCGGCCCCGCACGGTCGCGGCGTGGGCCGCAGCCGGCATGGCCTGCGTGCTCGTGTTCCCCGTGGCGGCGTCGGCGACCCTCCGCGCGGAGGAGGAGCGCGTGCTCGCGGCCACCGAGTCGCTCGTCGAGACCCTGCCCGACTGCTTCGGCGCGCAGGCGATGGACCCCGAGCTCGCACCGTGCGAGAATCCCGAGCTCGACGCCTACCCGCTCGTGCCCGCTCCGATGGACGCGGCGAGCGACGACGCCAACCGCGACGCGTGCTGGTCCGGCCCGGATGAGACCGTGCTGCGCGTCTGCTCCCTCGGACCCGACGCCGACTGGGACCGGCACCTCATGGTGATCGGCGACTCCCACAGCAACGTGTTCGTGGGCGCCTACGCGCGCATCGCCGAGGAGCGCAACTGGCGCATCGACATCGCGGGGCACGGCGGCTGCTACTGGACGGACGCCCTCGTCGAGCGCTCGACGCCCGTGTCGACCGACGCCTGCACCGCGTGGCGCGGCGAGATCGCGGACTACGTGGCGAGGAGCACCGACGGGATCGATGCGTTCGTCGTGACGCGCTCGTCCGATGGACGGGACGCGGATGCGACCACGGTCGACGGCATGGTGTCGGCGTGGGGCGCGCGCCCGGATCCGACCGTGCCCGTGATCGCGATCCGCGACAATCCCCGCATGCCGGCCGAGACCATCCAGTGCATCGAGGCGGATCCGGAGACGGCGAACGAGAGGTGCGCGCAGCCCGCCGACGCCGTGCTGCACGACGACGGGCAGACTGCGGCGGCGGAGCGCGACCCGAATGCCACGGTCATCGATCTGACCGAGTTCTACTGCGCCGACGGCATGTGCCCTGTCGTCATCGGCGGAGTCGTCGTCTATCGCGACGGGCACCACCTGACGGCGACCTACGCGGCGACCCTCGGGCCCTATCTCTCCGAGCGGCTCGCGGCCGCGCTCGGCTGACGCCTCAGTCGCGCGCGACCGTCCACGCGGTCTCGCCGCCGGCGCGCTCGTGGCGCACGACCGTGCCCTCGCGCTCGCGCAGCGCGGCGGCGGCCTCCCGCCCCGCGGCGTCGTCGTCGAGCACCCACACGGTGTCGGCGGTCGCGAACTCGGCGGACGCGTCGACGTCGCGGAGCACGTCCTCCGCCGTCTCCCCCGCGATGCGGATGAGGTCGTAGGTCCCCGGCGTCTCGACGAACAGCTCCCGGTAGCGTGCGAGCGGGAGCTCGTCGACACGGCCCTCGAGCGCCCGATAGGCGCGGGGGTCCTCCTCGAGGCGCGTGCTGACGACGAGCACCGTGCGCGCGCCCGACGTCGCGGCCGCGAACGCCGTGCGCGCGCCGACCTCGAGCAGGCGCTGCACCTTGCGCTCGCGCGCGATCGCGGCGGCCGCCCGGTCGCCCGCCCGCGGCGCGAGCGGGAGCGCCCGCGGCACCTCGAGCGCGTCGAGCAGGGCCACGGCGCTGCGCGACAGCTTCGTGACGTCGCGCCCCTCGGCGTGGAGGATCCGCTCGCCCGCGAGCGAGTGGAAGCGCTGATCGACATCGCGCGCCTCGCCGATCGTGCGGAAGTTCCTGTGCTCGGGCCCGCGGCGACGCACGACCTCGAAGCGCCGCGCGCCGACATCCGCGAGCAGGAGGATCGCGTGGAACGCGGATCCCTCCTCTCCCCCGATCACCTCGGCGCGCGAGATCTGGTCGAGCTGCTCGCGCACCGACATCCGCTCGGGATTCACGACCGTCCATCCCGCCGCCCGCAGATGCCGCTCGGCCGCGTCGGACCCGAGGTCGCGGATGCCCGAGTCGATCGCGCCGCGCGAGAGCCACAGGCGGCGGCCCGGCTCGGCGGATGGCCCGTGGTGCTGCGCGAGGAAACGCGCGTGATCAGGGTGGATCCAGTCGTCGTAGCGGTAGCCGATGTCGGGCACATGGAGCGTGCGGAACCGCGTCGGGCGGGTGATGAAGCGGATCGGGTTGCGGACGCCCAGGATGTCCAGGATCTCGCGCTGCCAGGGGCGGAAGGACTCCCGGTCGCCCCAGGTCTGCGCCGCCGTCCACACGATCGGCACGTCGGGGGCGGCGGATGCCGCCGACAGGCGCGCGAGGCTCTCGAGCAGGAAGTGGCCGAAGTGCATGTGGAGGTCGCCGGCGTAGATCGCCTCCGGCACGTCGGCGTCCTCGATGTCGACCAGGAGCTCGAGCGGGATCGGCGATCCGCGCAAGCCGGAGCGCCGGTCCGTCACGGTGCCGTCGACGTAGCGCCCGGACGCGTCGAACACCCCCATGAGCAGCTCGCCCGGACGGTCCTCGCGCACGACGACCGGGGAGACGACGGCGTCGGAGACGACGCGGGCGGAGAGCGGTTCCATTCCGTTCACCCTACCGGCGGTGCCCGGTCAGACCGGGCTGTCGGCGTTGTACGCGGCGACGACGTCGTCGATCGGCGCGTCCATGACGAGCGCGTGATCGCGGATGTAGAGTCCGCGCGTGCAGAAGCGCCGCAGGTCGCGTTCGCTGTGGCTCACGAAGAACAGGGTGCGCCCTGACGCGAGAAGCTCGTCGATGCGGGCGTAGCACTTGGCGCGGAAGGCCTTGTCGCCGACCGCGAGCACCTCGTCCACGAGCAGGATGGGCTCGTCGAGCTGCGACACGACGGAGAACGCGAGACGCACCTTCATGCCGTTCGAGAGGTGCTTGTAGGGGGTGTCCTGGAAGTCCTCGAGCTCGGCGAAGCCGATGATGTCGTCGTAGCGGGCCGCGATGTGGGCACGGCTCATGCCGTGGAGTCCCGCCGTGAGGCGGACGTTCTCGCGCACGGTGAGGTCGCCGACGAAGCCTCCCGTGATCTCGATGAGCGGGGCGACCCCGCCGCGCACGACGACCGATCCCTCGTCGGGCAGCAGGACCCCCGCGACGAGCTTGAGGAGCGTGGACTTGCCCTGGCCGTTGCGGCCGACGACGCCGATGGACTCGCCGGCGCGCACGCGGAAGGAGACGTCCCGCAGGGCCCAGAACTCGTCCTTGGGCGCGCGCCGCGAGGCGCTCGCGAACATCGACTTGATGCTGCGCCGCCCGCGGCGGTTCCGCCGGAACCGCACGCCGAGGCCGTCGACCTCGATCGCGTAGGCGTCGTCACGCTCCATCACAGCTCCTTCAGCAGCGGACGCTCGAGGCGGCGGAAGGTGAGGATGCCGACGCCGAGGAACAGCAGGCTCATGATCGCTCCCGCGGCGACCGCGAAGGTGTCCCACTGGCCGGGGAAGAAGCCCACGCGGTACAGCGTGAAGATGCCCGCGAGCGGATTGAGCGCGCCGAGGTCGCTCACGACGCCGGGCAGGTCGCCGATCCCGTAGATGATCGGCGACGCGTAGAAGAGCACGCGGAGGATCAGGCGGGTGGTGCGCTCGAGGTCGGAGAAGAGGACGCACAGCGGCGCGACGAGGAGCCCGAGCCCCACGAGCAGCACCGCCTGCAGGAGCACCCCGACGGGGAAGAGCAGCAGCTGCCATCCGACCGTCGCGCCCGCGGCGACCGCGAACAGCACGAGGACGGGGAGCGAGCACAGGAATTCGACGCCCTTGCTCAGCACGATGCGGTTGATCCAGATCGAGCGGGGGATGGAGGTCGAGCGAACGAGCTTGGCGTCCTTGTTGAAGGCGCGCGTGAAGTCGGTGACGGCCGCGTTGAACCAGACCCACGGCAGCAGCGCGGTCATGAGGAACACGATGTACGGCTCCTCGCCGACCCGGCCGCCCCGATGGAAGACCTGCGTGAAGACGAACCAGTAGATGAGGCTCATCACGAGCGGATCGAGGATCGACCACAGGTAGCCGAGCCAGCTCGTCGCATAGCGCACCTTGAGGTCGCGCGCCGAGAGCAGCCACAGCGAGTGGAGGTAGCGCCGCGGCGTGCCCGGCGCACCGACGACGCCCGAGCTCACGACGCGGTGCCCCTGAGCAGCGGGGGCTCGGATCCCGACGTGTCGGCCGCGGCGGGCGCGCTGTACTGCAGGTAGATGAGGCGGCTCTGCTCGCGTCGTGCCCTGAGCACGCCGTCGAGCACGAAGCCCACGGTCCAGGCGAGGGCGCCGGCGAGGCCGAAGCCGACCGCGAGGACCGCGGTCGGGAAGCGCGGCACGAGTCCGGTCTGCGCGAACTCCACGACGAGCGGGATGCCCAGGATGACGCCGACGAGCATCGCGACCGCACCCAGAAGGCCGTAGAAGAGGAGCGGCCGCTCGTAGCGGATGAGCTGGACGATGAGCGAGAGGATGCGGAATCCGTCGTGGTACGTGCGGAGCTTGCTCTCGCTGCCGGCCGGCCGGTCGCGGAAGCCGACGTGCACCTCGGTCTGCGGGACACGGATGCTCATGACGTGCACCGTCAGCTCGGTCTCGATCTCGAACTCGCGCGACGCCGCGGGGAAGCTCTTCACGAAGCGCCGCGACATGACCCGGTATCCCGAGAGCATGTCGCTGACCTCGGAGCCGAAGATGCCGCCGACGAGCCAGTTGAAGCCGCGGTTGCCGAGCTCGTGCCCGGGACGGTATGCGGTCTCGGTCTTCTGGTCGCGCACGCCGAGGACGTGGTCGTACGGCCCCTCCTGCAGCGTGCGGATCATCTCGGGCAGCGCGGCGGCGTCGTACGTGTCGTCGCCGTCGATCATGACGTAGATGTCGGCGTCGACGTCGGCGAAGGCGCGGCGCACGACGTTGCCCTTGCCCTTGCGCTCCTCGCGGCGCACGATCGCGCCGGCCTCGCGCGCGACCTCGGCCGTCCGGTCGGAGCTGTTGTTGTCGTAGACGTAGACCGTCATGCCCGGGACGGCGGCGCGGAGATCGCGGACGACCTTCCCGACCGCGAGCTCCTCGTTGTAGCAGGGGACGATCGCGGCGATGACAGGGGACGACGTCATGGAGAGCACTTTCGGCGACGTAGGATCTTCGATGGACCGCATGGCGCCGAGACGGCCGCCGTCGGAGCCGGTTCAGGCTAACACGCGGCTCTGCCGAAACCCCTCGGCACACGCCGCCCTCACGAGGAGCACGATGCACGCGAACGCGGCGACCCGGAAGGCCAAGCAGGCGGGGGCCTTCCTCGTCATCGGCGGTCTCGCGTTCCTCGTCGATGCGGGCGTCTACAACCTGCTCGTGTTCTGGGTGACCGGCGACGGCCCGATGCACGGACAGCCGCTGGCCGCCAAGATCATCTCGATCGTCGTGGCGTCCCTCGTGACGTACGTCGGGAACCGGTACTGGACCTTCTCCGACCGGCATCTGCCGCACCGCTTCTCGCGCTACGCGATCTTCGTGCTGTGCAACCTCATCGCGATCGGCCTCCAGCTCGGCTGCCTCGCGTTCTCGCGCTACGTGCTGGGTCTCGACGACGTCGTCGCCGACAACATCTCGGGAACCCTGATCGGGCAGACCCTCGCGACCGCGTTCCGCTTCCTCACGTACGACCGGTTCGTGTTCCCGCACGAGGAGCCCTCCCCCGCCCCGCGCCCGTAGCGGGTCACGATCGCGCGCCAGGGGGTCGCGTGTCTCACTCCCCGCCGGAATCCACCGCCCAATCCCGCCGCGAACGAGACACGCCGACCCCCACATGTCTCACTCGACGAGGGAATCCGGGGCGAAAACGCGCCGCGAGTGAGACATGCAGGAGCGTGCGAGCATGCCGGTCTCGGGGGACGCGGCTGACCTGCCTCGCAGCTACTCTGCCGGGAGTGGGCCGCAGCGGTCGATGCGGTAGAGCGTCGACTCGCCGTCCGTCGCGACCTCCGTGAAGAGTCCCGCCTCCACCGCGGCGTGCGGTCCGGGGAAGTGGTTGCCCGCGGGGTCTCCTCCCCCGAACTCGTGCGGGTTGTAGAGCACGTGCCGCACGCGGAGGGCATCGAGCGCGCGGCACACCGCCGGGTCGCTGTCGATGTCCATGAGGCCCCATGCGAGCGTCTGACGCAGCGGATCCCACTGGCCGTTGACGTGCGGGAAGACCGGCTCGCGTCCGGCGTACAGCTGGGTCAGCGCCGAGCCGTCCCACGGGTCGCCGAGCACGCGCTCGCTCGCGGGCACCTCCTCGGCCACCTCATGGTCCATGAAGTCGATCTGCTTCTGCGACACGACCTCCCACTGCGCACGCTCGTCGGGCATCGCGAACACGGCCGCGATCGCCGATGTCGTTCCGGTGAGGGCGAGCCCCGCAGCCGACACCACGGCGACGGCCAGCGCGAGCGGCGCGGCGAGGCGCGGGAGGGCTCGACGGGATCCGCCCGTCCGGATGGCGCGCTCGGCCGGGAGGGCACGTCGCGCGAGCGCGAGCGCGCCGAGCGTCGCGAGAGGGACGGCGACGACGGGCAGCGCGGCCGCGAGGCGGAAGCGGTCCTTGTACCAGACCCCCGTCGCGAGCTTCGCGATGACGCCGTCCGAACCGGCGGCGAGAACGAACAGGGCAGCGACGAGCACGAAGGCGACGACGAGCCACCGCGTGCGCCGCGTGCGGAGCGCGACCCCGGCGCCGACGATGACGAGGAACGCGAGGAAGGGCGCCACCGTCGTCACCGCGCCGCCCTCCCCCGTCATCGCCTGCAGCGTGAGAACCTGCACGACGCCCTCCCAGATGCCCTGCACCGCCTGCGCCTGCGGGCCGGAGAGACGGCTCTCGATCGGCTCGTCGAGGAGCCCGAACCGCAGGATGGCGATCGCGAGCGCCGCCGCCGACAGCGCGACGCCGCCGACGACGCCCGCGACGAGCACGATGACTGCGCGGCGGCGCTCGCGCCCGCCGCATCGACGGGCGCGCGCGAACGCGCCGCCGAGAACCCACGCGACGAACGGGATGCCGATGAGCGCCCACGTCGGGAGGACCCGCGGATGAGCCACGGCGAGCGCCCCGACGGACAGGCAGCCCGACAGCGCCGCGAGCACGACGGCGCGTCCGCGGTTCCCGGGTCGCGCGAGCGCGACACCCCGGACGGCGAGGACCGACAGCGCGACCGCCGCGGGGAGCAGCGCGTGCGCGAGGCCCGTGGGGTAGATCGTGCCCCACGAGAGCAGCGCGTAGGGGAACGCGCCGAAGGCGGCGCCGAGCGGGAGCGCGACGAGGGCGACGGTTCCCGTGGAGCGCCCTGGGAGCGCGACCTGGGCGAGCCAGGCGACCCCGGGCAGCCAGACGAGCGCCTGCACGGCGAGCCATGCGGCGTTGAACGCGACGGGAACCGGCACGCCGCTCCCCTGCACCGTCATCACGACGAGCGCGTGCCACGCCGACGGGTAGTACGCGATCCCCGTCGCGCCCGTCTCGATGAGCGAGCGCAGCGTGAGGGGCGAGGCGGAGAACCCGTCCAGGATGGCCGACACGGCCGAGAGGTGGAAGACGTTGTCGTAGGTCTGCGAGATCCGAGACGGGTCCGGCACTCCCGCGAACGCGACGACGCCGACGATCGCGGCGGCGAGGGCCCACACCGCGGCGAGCGCGCGCGGCGGGATGGCCGCGCCCGTCACGACGAGGTCGGGATGCGCGCGCCGGACGAGGAGGGATGCCGCGAGCCCGACGAGCGCGACGGCGAGCACCTGCACGACATGGAACGGCGCCCCGAGCGCGCCGAACACCGCCGCCGCGACGCCCGTGCAGCACACGCTCGCGAGCGGCGCCACCGCGACGCGCGCGACCGCGCCCATGCGCAGGGGCGCGGTCGCGATGAGCCCGGGTGCGAGCACGGCGAGGAGCGCCGACACGAGGGCCGGCGCGACGACGACCCAGCTCATCGGACTCCTGCCGTCAGGCGGGCGCGGGTCAGCCGTTCAGCTGGTTCTGCCACATCGACAGCGCCGACCCGATGGCCATGTGCATGTCGAGGTACTGGTACGTGCCGAGACGGCCGCCGAAGAACACGTCCTTCTCGCCCTTCGCGAGCTCGCGGTAGGCGAGCAGACGCGCGCGGTCCTCATCGGTGTTGACCGGGTAGTACGGCTCGTCGGCGCGCTCGGCGAAGCGCGAGTACTCGCGCATGATGACCGTCTTGTCGGTCGGGTACACGTCGGCGCGCTCGGGGTGGAAGTGCTTGAACTCGTGGATGCGCGTGAAGGGCACGTCGGCATCCGGGTAGTTCATGACGCTCGTCCCCTGGAAGTCTCCGATGTCGAGGACCTCCTCCTCGAAGTCGAGCGTGCGCCAGCTCAGCGCGCCCTCGACGTCGTCGAAGTAGCGGTCGACCGGGCCCGTGTAGACGATCGGCACCTGGCCGACGAGCGCCTTCTTGTTGAGCGGCTGCGACTCGTCGAAGAAGTCGACGTTCAGCTTGACCTCGATGTTCGGGTGGTCGGCCATCCGCTCGAGCCACGCGGTGTAGCCGTCGGTCGGCAGGCCCTCGTGCGTGTCGTTGAAGTAGCGGTTGTCGTAGTTGTAGCGCACGGGGAGGCGGCTGATGATGTCGCCCGACAGCTTCTGCGGGTCGGTCTGCCACTGCTTCGCGGTGTAGTCGCGGAAGAACGCCTCGAACAGCGGGCGGCCGACGAGGGCGATGCCCTTCTCCTCGAAGTTGCGGGCCGTCTTGACGTCGAACTCGCCCGCCTGCTCCTTCACGAGGGCGCGCGCCTCGTCGGGCGAGTACGCGGCCTGGAAGAACTGGTTGATGGTGCCGAGGTTCACCGGCAGCGGGTACACGACGCCGTTGTGGTTCGTGTACACGCGGTGCACGTAGTTCGTGAACGTCGTGAAGCGGTTGACGTACTCCCACACCTTCTCGTTCGAGGTGTGGAAGAGGTGCGCCCCGTAGCGGTGCACCTCGATGCCCGTCGTGGCCTCGTTCTCGCTGTACGCGTTCCCGCCGATGTGGTGGCGGCGGTCGATGACCGTGACCTTGCGCCCGGCTGCTGCCGCGCGCTCCGCGATGGTGAGTCCGAAGAAACCGGAGCCGACGACGAGGAGATCCATCCGTGGTGCTCTTTCTCTCAAGGGGAAGGGCCCTGGCACGCTGTCGCGGCCTCCCCGAGTCTATGTGCATGCCCCTCGCGTATCCTGATGCCGCACATGAGCAACGAAGAATCCCCCGCCGAGACCGAGGCCATCGCCGGGATGAGCGGGCCGGATGGCCCGCTGCTGCGCCTCTTCCGCGACCGTCGCGTCGCCTTCCTGTTCGTCGGGGCCGTCAACACCGCGATCGGCTTCGCGTGGTTCGTGCTCTTCTCCCGTCTGTTCGAGGCCGGATGGCCGGGCGCCGCCTGGACGGTCTTCGCGGTCATCCTGTGCGCGCAGATCATGAGCACGCTCAGCGCGTTCGTCTTCTACCGGAAGCTCGTCTTCCGGGTGCGCGGCCACGTGTGGCTCGACTTCGCCCGGTTCCAGCTCGTGTACCTCGGGACGTTCATCCTCAACTTCGTCGTCGTGCCGCCGCTCAAGCTCTGGCTCGGCTGGCATGAGATCGTCGCGCAGCTCCTGTTCACGGTCGTGATCGCGTTCGCCAGCTGGTTCGGGCACAGCCGCTTCTCGTTCCACCGCAAGAAGGAGGACGCGTGACCGCTCCGCGCATCAGCGTGGTCATCCCCGCGTACAACAACGGCCGCACGCTCGGCGAGACGATGCGATCCGTGCTCGACCAGCAGGTCGACGGGCTCGAGCTCGTCGTCGCCGACCACGCGTCGTCGGACGACACGTGGGACGTCATGCAGGGCTTCGCCGCCGACCCGCGCGTGACCCTGCTGCGCACGGAGGCCGGCGGCGGCGCCGCGCGCAACTGGAACCGCGTGACGGACGCCGCGACCGGCGCCTACCTCAAGCTCGTGTGCGGCGACGACGTCCTGCGGCCCGGCGTGCTCGCACGCCAGGCGCGGCTGCTCGAGCGGTCGGGCGCCGTCCT
Organism: Microbacterium sp. KNMS; assembly: GCF_053851835.1. NCBI lineage: Bacteria > Bacillati > Actinomycetota > Actinomycetes > Micrococcales > Microbacteriaceae > Microbacterium > Microbacterium sp. KNMS. The sequence goes on along the minus strand of NZ_JBSQBP010000017.1, from coordinate 6,446 downwards.
CACCGCCTGCAAGCGCGACATCATCGATGCCGAGGGCAAGGTCCTCATGGCCGGATGGGGCCTCACGGGGCTCGGCCGGCCCATGTCGGGCGGCGAGGCGCTCCGCCGCACCGTGCGCGCAGGCCGCAACCTTCTCGGCGAGCCCGCCTCCGTCATGATGCGCCGGGAGGCGTTCGCGGCGGCCGGCGGATGGCACGGCCGCTTCTCCTATCTGATCGACCTCGCGAGCTACGCCCGCGTGCTCGTCGGCGGCGGGTTCACGCCCGACACCGAGGTGGGCGCGACGTTCCGGATGAGCGACACGCAGTGGTCGGTCGCGCTCGTCGACGAGCAGACCGCGGAGGCGCGCGCCTTCCACGCATGGCTGCGCGCCGAGCACCCCGAGATCGTGACCGAGGCGGATCGGCGCATGGGCGACATCCGCGCCGGTCTCATGGCCCAGGCCCGGCGCATCTCGTACCGTGTCCTCAAGAGGAGGATGGGATGACCGTGCGCCGGCGCATCGCCTACGTGCTGCCGATCTACAACGAGGAGGGGAACATCCCCCTCCTGTACGAGCGTCTCGTCTCGGCCACGGCGCCGCTCGGCGACCGCTACGACGTCGAGTTCGTCTTCGTCGACGACGGCAGCCGCGACCGGTCGCTCGAGCTGCTGCGCGGACTGCGCGCGCAGGACCCCCGCGTCTCCGTGTACGCGCTCGCGCGCAACTACGGCCACCAGATCGCCGTGACGGCGGGCCTCGACGTCGCCGACGCCGACGCCGTGATCGTCATGGACAGCGACCTGCAGGACCCTCCCGAGGTCAGCCTCGAGCTCATCGAGCGGTGGGAGCACGGCGTCGACGTCGCCTACGCGCAGCGGCGCACGCGCGACGACGGCCTCTTCAAGCGCACGACGGCGCACGGCTTCTACTGGCTGCTGAGCAAGCTCTCGAGCGTGGACATCCCCCGCGACACGGGCGACTTCCGCCTCATGGACCGCCGGGTCGTCGAGGAGCTGCGCAAGCACCCCGAGCGCAACCGGTTCATCCGAGGGCTCGTCGCGTCGATCGGGTTCCGCCAGGAGGCCGTCCTCTTCGACCGCGACGCGCGGCACGCGGGCGAGACCGGCTATCCCCTCCGAAAGATGCTCAAGCTCGCGGGCGACGGCATCTTCGGCTTCTCGACCGCGCCCCTCAAACTCATCAGCCGCGTGGGCGGCGCGATGGCCGTCCTCGCGCTCCTGTGGACGATCTACCTCGTCATCGCGCGTCTCGTGAACCCGGAGTCGGTCATCGAGGGCTGGACCTACCTCGCGGCCGGGATGTTCCTCCTCGGCGGCGTGCAGATGCTCATGCTGGGGGTGCTCGGCAGCTACCTCGGCCGCATCTACGTCGAGGTGCAGGGCCGCCCGCTCTACGCCTTCGCGGTCGCCGAGGCCGGGCCCCCGCCCGCGCGCTGACGGAGGCGCGCCACCCCGCGCCCGATGAGCCAGCCGAGGCCGATCGCCATCGCGAGGCCGTAGGCGCCCATGAGCAGCGGCCACGCGGGCGGGCGGAACGACACGGTCACCGTCTCGCCGGGCGCCACGTCCGTCGCGTCGACCGTGAGAAGCCAGCCCCGCAGCGGCTCGGCCTCCGCCGCGCCCGCGACGGCGTAGCCCGGGTACGGCAGACGGCTCAGCACCACGCGCCCGTCCTCGCCGGCCTCGTCGACCTCGAAGGACACCGACGTGTCGTCCTGCGCGGTCACCGTGACGCGCGTGTCGGGAGCCGTCCACACGACGCCGCCCGCGCTCGGCAGCGCCTCATCGCGCTCGAAGAGCCAGGTGTACTCGCCGTCGGCCGCGAGCGTCCATCCCTCGGGCGCCTCCGGCTGCTCGGGGTACGTGTCCTTCATCGCGACGATCGTGCTCACGCTCATGAGGTCGGCCACGCGCAGGCCCGTCTCCTCGTCGACCGACCACAGCGTCTCGAGGGCGTCCTCGCAGGTCTGCCCGCGCAGGTCGATGCAGAGGTCGTCGCCGAACGTCTCGAACGGCAGGACGGTGTAGAGGCTGCTCACCTCCGTCGGGCTGAAGTACCAGAGGTTGGCGAGCAGCCGCTCCGACCAGCTGTCGCGGTCCTGCCATCCGTCCTCCGCGTCGCCGACGACGATCGCGTCGCCGTGCGCGTCCGGGAGGACGGCCTGCAGGGCCGTCGCGCTGTCGGGCGCGCTGCGGCTCGGCAGCGGCGACTCGGGCAGGAAGCGCATCTGCCCCGCGGCGAAGACGGCCGTCACGATCATCGCCCCGACCACCGCGACGGTCGTGCGCCGTCGCACGCGGGGCGAGCGCGCGACCCATCGCAGCGCGACGAGCGCCGCGAGGGAGACGAGCGCGGCGGCTCCGATGGCCTTCCACGCGTACGGCCCGTTTCCCCAGGTCAGGACCGAGGTCACGGCGATGACGAGCGCCGAGAGCCAGAAGGCGCGGCGCGTCGCCCCCGCGGGGAAGCGGCGCGAGATCCCCACCGCGAAGAGCACGATGAGCACGATCGCGAGATACGGGATGAGACGCAGCGGCCAGCGGATCGGCCCCATGTGGCTCGGCCCCAGCACGAGCGCGAGCACGAGGCCGCCGAGCACGAAGAGCGGGATGGCTCGCCGCACGGCCGAGCGCGCGAGCGGCAGCGCGAGCGGGAAGAGCAGGAGCACCCACGCGATGTAGACGAGCGGACCGGGCGTGATGTCGCCGAACCAGGAGCGGATGGTCGCGCTCACCCAGGGATTCCCCGCCGACGCGAGGTCCGTGAGGTCGGCGTTGAGGAACCCGAGGTTCTCGAACGGCGCGTTCCCGCGCTCCGTCACGGGCGCGGTGAGGACAGCGGGCAGGTACACGACGATCGTGAGCAGCGCGCCCCACGCCGAGGCGAGCAGGGTCCGCAGCACCCGGGGGCCGTCGCGGCGCACCGCATGGCGCACGAGCGACTCGACGAGCACGACGACGAGCATCATGACGCCGAACACGTAGCCGACCGTGATGAGCAGGTAGCTCGCGACGAGGTACGGCAGCGGCGAGCGGCGGTGCTCGACCGTGCGCCGCAGCGCCCACCACACCCACGGGAACAGCGCGACGTTGATGAGGTCGGTCGACCAGGACGCGGCGTCCATGTAGACGACGAAGCCGGACGACGGCACGAGCACGCCCGCGAGCGCCGCCCACGGACGGTGCGCGCCGAACTGGCGCGCGAGCAGGTAGACGCCCAGGGCGAGCACGACGAGGAACGCGAGCTTCACGCCGGTCGCGTGCGCGACCGGACTCTCGCTGAGCCGCGCCGTGACGGCGATGAGCCACGTCATGGGGTTGAGGAGGCCCCACTGGCCTTCGGCCCAGTAGTTGCCGGCCTGCCAGGCCGATGGGTCGAGCATCGGCAGGCGCCCCTGCAGGAGCTGGTCGCCGAGCTGCCACCACTGCCCCGCCGAGCCGCGCTCGGTGTCGTCGGAGAAGTAGAACCGCGGGGTCACGAGGAGCCGTGCGGCCGCGAGAGCGAGGGTCGCCAGGACGGTGAGAAGGGGCCAGCCCACCCGCTGCGCGCGCCGCCGTGCCCGATTCGTGCCGTCCGCCGTCATCTGTCCTCCGCTGCTCGCCCCGCCGCGCGGCGGGCCAGACTCGATGGTAGTGCGAGCGGCCGGGCGGACCCCGCGATCAGCGCGCCGGGCCCTCGAGCTCCTCGAGCGTGCGGCCGCGGGTCTCGCGGGTGAGGAGCGTCGCGAGCGCCGACACCGCGCAGATGGCGAACGTCACGGCGCCGATCGTGAGCGGCACGTTCTGCGTTCCAGGAGGGGCGATCGCGGTGAACAGCGACGGGAAGAACGCCGCCAGCATGAGCCCGATGTTCTGCGACACGGCGAAGCCGGTCACGCGGATGCGCGCGGGGAACTGCTCCTGGAAGAAGGTCGCGAAGGTCGCGTTCCACATCTGGAAGAAGATGCTCTGCACGATGACGACGAAGACGAACACGAGCACGAGGCTGCGCTGCTCCACGGCCCACAGGTACGCGACCGTGAGGAGGCCTCCGCCGAGTCCGCCCGCGACCATGAAGCCACGGCGTCCGAACCGGTCGGACAGGCCGCCGAAGATCGGGATGGTGAGGGCCGCGGTGAGATTGGCCACGAGCGTGACCCAGAGGAAGTCGCTCGTCGAGAACCCGATCCCGTACCCCTCCTGCGTCGCATACGACACGCCGAAGACGAGCGTGGCCATCCCGATCACGTTCGTGAACGTCATGAGGATGCAGCGGATCATGACCCACGGGTACGAGCGCAGGAGCTCGACGACGGGGAACCGGCGACGGACCTCGACGGCGCTCTCTGCGGAGAAGACGGGCGTCTCGTGCACGCCGCGGCGGATGAGGTATCCCGCGATGATGACGACGGCACTGAGGAGGAACGGGATGCGCCATCCCCACGCGGCGAAGTCCTCCTCGCTGAGCACGGCCGCGAGCGGGAGCATCACACCCGTGGCGAGGATGGAGCCGATCTGGGTGCCCTGCAGCGTGAAGCTCGTGAAGAAGCCCCGTCGCGCGTCGGGCGAGTGCTCGACGACCATCGCCCCGGCGCCGCCCAGCTCTCCCGCGACGGCGAATCCCTGCACGAGGCGCAGGATGACGAGGAGGATCGGCGCGAGGACGCCCACCTGCGCGTACGTCGGGAGGAGGCCGACGAGCAGGGTCGAGAAGCCCATGAGCAGCATCGCGAGGATGAGGACGTTCTTGCGCCCGCGCCGGTCGCCCCAGGCGCCCAGCAGCACGGCGCCGACAGGGCGCGCGACGTAGCCGACCGCGTAGGTCGCGAGGGACGAGATGATGCCCACCGTCGGGTCGCCGGTCGGGAAGAACACGACCGGGAAGACGAGCGCCGCGGCCTGCGAGTAGAGCGCGAAGTCGTAGTACTCGAGGGCGCTGCCCACCCATGCGCTGAGGGCCGCCTTCTTCGGCTCCCGAACGATCCCGCTGTCGGCTTCGGCCTGCTTCGCTGCGCTCATGCCGTCACTCTCCTGTCCGCACTGACTCGCCGACCCGAACCTGGGTAAGCGTTTTCCATCGTAATGGAACGTTTCAATCGCGACAACTCGGGCGTCGGTGGGCGGTGCGGGCGACGGCGTCCGCCAGTGCTCACGGGGTCTCCTGTGTCACGATGGCTGTGTGAAGGGCATCATTCTTGCGGGTGGGTCGGGGACGCGTCTGCATCCGGTGACGTTGGGCACGTCGAAGCAGTTGGTGCCGGTGTATGACAAGCCGATGGTGTATTACCCGTTGTCGACGCTGATGCTGGCGGGGATCCGGGAGATCCTGGTGATCACGACGCCGCATGATGCGGCCTCGTTCGAGCGTCTGCTGGGGGACGGGTCGCAGTTCGGGGTGTCGATCTCGTTCGCGGTGCAGCCGTCGCCGGATGGGCTGGCGCAGGCGTTCACGATCGGGGCGGATTTCATCGGCGATGACAAGGTCGCCCTCGTGCTGGGCGACAACCTGCTGTACGGGCCGGGGCTGGGCACGCAGCTGAAGCGGTTCGCGGATGTGGACGGTGCGGCGGTGTTCGCGTACTGGGTCGCGGAGCCGTCGGCGTACGGGGTGGTCGAGTTCGACGGGTCGGGGCGGGCGGTGTCGCTGGAGGAGAAGCCGACGCACCCGAAGTCGAACTACGCCATCCCCGGCCTGTACTTCTACGACAACGACGTCGTCGACATCGCCCGGGGGCTTCGGCCCTCCCCGCGGGGGGAGCTGGAGATCACGGACGTGAACGCCGCGTACCTGCGGCAGGGGAAGCTGCGGGTGGAGGTGCTGCCGCGCGGGACGGCGTGGCTGGACACGGGCACGTTCGATCAGATGGCCGACGCGGGAGACTACGTGCGCACGATCGAGCGGCGCACGGGGTTGAAGATCGGGTCTCCGGAGGAGATCGGGTGGCGGCAGGGGTTCCTGTCCGACGACGACCTGCGTCAGCGGGCGCAGAAGCTGGTGAAGTCGGGGTACGGGGCGTACCTCCTCGAGGTCCTGGAACGGGGTAAGTGAGCATCGTGGGCACGCTTGTGGTCACCGGCGGGGCCGGTTTCATCGGATCGAACTTCGTCCACCACGTCATCGCGCACACCGACCACCGGGTGATCGTGCTGGACAAGCTCACCTACGCCGGCAACCCCGTCTCCCTGGCCGGGCTGCCCGAGGACCGCGTCGAGCTCGTCGTGGGCGACATCGCCGACGCGGACCTCGTCGACTCCCTGTTCGCCCGCGCCGACGCGGTCGTGCACTACGCCGCGGAGTCCCACAACGACAATTCCCTCAACGACCCCCGCCCGTTCCTGGACACCAACATCGTCGGCACCTACACGCTGCTGGAAGCCGCCCGCCGTCACGGCACCCGCTTCCACCACATCTCCACCGACGAGGTCTACGGCGACCTCGAGCTCGACGACCCGGCCCGGTTCAC
>NZ_JBSQBP010000016.1:0-93290 GCF_053851835.1 Microbacterium sp. KNMS | reverse complement strand
CGCTTGGCGGCGACAAGGGAATACATTACGCCGAACCCCCACCCCCAGCAAACCCACCCACCACCCGGGCGTGTCGCGAGCCGGAGGCAGGGCCAGCACGGCCGCGCCCCGACGACTCCTGCTCGGCGCCGACGTGCCGGGCGCCGGATACGACGAAGCCCCCGTCCGATGGACGGGGGCTTGTCGACTGTCTCAACTCAGTGTGGACCCAGGGGGATTCGAACCCCCGACCTTCTCATTGCGAACGAGACGCGCTACCAACTGCGCCATGGGCCCTTGCAACCCGAGATACATTACCAGACCCCGAGCCGCTTGCCGAAACCGAGGCGCGTCAGGCGCGTCGCCAGGCGTCGAGCCATGCGTCCGCGATCCGTCGCGCGCCCTCGGCAGAGGGGTGGACGCCGTCAGGCGCGAGCGCGGCAGCACCCACGGTGCGGGCGGCCTCGGTGAGCAGACGGTGCAGCGGCACGAAGGACGCGCCGTGCTCCTCCGCGAGACGCGCGATGACCTCTCGCTTCGCCGCGAGGTCGTCGAGCCACCCCTCCTGATCGTCGCGCACGGGCAGGACGAACGGCTCCACGAGGATGAGCCGTGCGCGGCGCGCGGCGTCACTCGCGAGCAGCCGGCGCACGGTCGCCTCGAAGTCCTCGGCGCTGGTGGGGTCGTCGCGATCGAAGCGCCGCCAGGTGTCGTTGACGCCGATGTAGACGGTGAGCACGTCCGGCTCGGCTGCCTCCACATCCTCGTTCCAGCGGCGCTCGAGGTCGACGGCGCGGTCTCCCCCGACCCCGACGTTCACGACGTGCACCTCATCGCCGAGCGTCTCGGCGATGAGGTGCACGTAACCGTGTCCGAGCGAGGCGGCGTGCGAGCGATCGCGACCGGCATCGGTGATCGAGTCTCCGACGAACACGAGTCGAGCGGGGCGGGTCATCGTTCTCCTTCGAGCGGGACGGACGGGCTCCGATCCGCCGAGAGCGTCTCACGATCGGGGCGTCGCCGCACCGGATCGGACATCTGCGGTCATCCGGCCGCGCGGCGGGCGAGCAGCTCGCGCACGTGCGCCTCGATTTCGGCGTCGTCGACGAACCCCATGCGCGCATACGGCGACGCCGGCTGCTGCTGACGGGCCGCCGTGATCGGCACCGGCGCGGGAGCCTGGGCCGCGATCTGCGTGCGCAGCGCCTCCTCGCGCGCTGCCGCGCGGAGCGCCTCGTGTGCGCGCGCGCCGTCGAGCGCGAGCGCGGCGCGCGAGCCGGAGACGCTCGTCAGCGGCGCCGGGAGCGAGCGCGGCGTCCAGCCGCGGTCCTCGGGGTCCATGAGCGCGGGCGCGGCCCGGCGGACCGCCGGGGCCGCCTCGGCGATCGGCGCAGCCGCCGGGGCCGCCGGGCGCTTCGCGCGACGCGCGACCGCGGCCATCCGATTCAGCGTCTGCAGCGCCACGAGCGTCGTGACGGCACCGCCCGCCAGCCACCACCCGGCTCCGCCCTGCGCGAGGGCCGCGACGCCGACGGCGATTGCCGCGAGGCCAGCGAGCAGGACGACGGTGGCGGCCATCCGCACGGCGCGACGGGCGCGCGCCTGGCGCGCGCGGAGCACCTCGGGAGCGCGGCGCGCGGCGTCGAGCTCCCGTCGGCGGCGCTCCGCCTCGAGCTCCAGCTCACGGCGCCGGCGTTCGCGACCGGCCGCGGCCTCGTCGCGCTCGCGCTCGAGGCGCGCCTCCACCTCCATCCGCTTGCGCTCGAGCTCGAGGCGGTCGCGCTCGGCGCGCAGCCGCTCGTCCTCGGCGCGCAGCTGGCGCACGAGCTTCTCCTGCGCGCGTGCCTCGCGCGCGCTCAGCTCGACGCGGATCTCGTCGGGCGTCTCGCTCGTCTCCGCGAGCACGCGCAGAGCCTGGTTGAGCCGGACCGCGTTGCGCTCGGCGGCGTTGTAGCGCATGCGCGCCTGCCAGGTCGGGAGGAGGTAGACGATCCAGAGCAGCACGGCGACCGCGATGATCACGCCGCCGCCCAGCATCTGCCCGCCCATGAAGACAAAGGTAGGCGACGACGGTGCGCGGCCCGCGCTCGCGCCCGCGTGTCGCGCGCGGAGCGGTCAGGAGGCGAGTGTGTCGCTCGGCGGGATGGCCGCGGCGTCGGTGGGCGCGCGACCGCTGACCCAGCGGGCGAGGACGCCTTCCGGCACCTCCTCGCGGACGAGGGCGAAGGCGTAGTGGTCGCGCCAGTCGCCGTCGATGTGGATGTACCGACGGCGCAGCCCCTCGTACCGGAATCCGAGCTTCTGGACCACGCGCAGGCTCGGCACGTTCTCGGGCCGGATGCAGATCTCCATGCGATGCAGACGGAGATCGGTGAAGCAGAGGTCGGTCGCGAGCGCGACGGCTGTCGGGGTGATGCCGCGGCCCGCGAAGCGCTCACTCACCCAGTAGCCGATCGTCGCGGACGAGAGGGAGCCGCGGGCGATCCCCCACACGTTGAGCTGACCGCAGATGACGCCCTCGTACTCCATGACGAGGGGCACGCCGACGCCGTCGCGGTACTGCTGCAGCAGGCGCCGGATGCCGGCGCGCATGTCGAAGGAGATGGCGCCGTCGGGGTTCGTGGCCTCCCACGGGCGCAGCCACGATCGGTTCGCGAGCAGCTCCTGCTGGAGCGTGCGCGCGTCCCGCGGACGCACGAGTCGGATGGACACCGCGCCGTGCTCACGCCACGCCTGGGTATCCATCCGACTCCTCGGCAGATGTCTCGAGCGACCGGGCTCAGAGAGTGGTCGCGAACTCCTTGAACCAGGGTCGCAGGTCCGGGCCGAGGTCGGCGCGGTCCGCGGCGAGCTGGACGATGGCCTTGATGTAGTCGAGGCGGTCGCCCGTGTCGTAGCGGCGCCCGCGGAAGATGACGCCGTAGACCCCGGGGCCCGCTTCGTCGGCCGCGACCTCCTGCAGCGCGTCGGTCAGCTGGATCTCGCCGCCCTTGCCGGGCTCCGTGCGCTCGAGCACATCGAAGATCGCGGGGGTCAGCACGTAGCGGCCGATGATCGCGAGGTTCGACGGCGCGTCCTCCTTGGCGGGCTTCTCGACGAGGCCCTTCACGCGGACGACGCCCTCGGTGTCGGTCGGCTCGACGTCAGCGCAGCCGTACATGTGGATCTGGTCGGGGTCGACCTCCATGAGGGCGATGACCTGCGCGCCGCGCTTGGCCTGCTCGTCGATCATCGTCGTGAGCAGCTCGTCGCGCTCGTCGATGAGGTCGTCGCCCAGGAGGACGGCGAACGGCGAGTCGCCCACGTGAGCCTGGGCGCGCAGCACCGCGTGACCGAGGCCCTTGGGGTCGCCCTGGCGGACGAAGTGGATGTCGGCGAGGTCGCTGGACGCCTGGACGCGCTCGAGACGGCCGGTGTCGCCCTTCTTCTCGAGGTTGCGCTCGAGCTCGGGCACGGAGTCGAAGTGGTTCGCGAGCGCGTTCTTGTTGCGCCCGATGATCATCAGCACATCGCGGATGCCGGCGGCGACAGCCTCTTCGACGACGTACTGGATCGCCGGCTTGTCGACGACCGGCAGCATCTCCTTGGGCGTGGCCTTCGTCGCCGGAAGGAAGCGCGTGCCCAGCCCGGCGGCGGGGATGACCGCCTTGATCTTCGGTGAATCCATGCTGACAGCCTAGGCGATGCCCCGTTATCCGCCTGTGATCCCCCTGCGACACGGATCGCGTCTCCTAGGATCGGGACATGCCCGGAGAGCTCGATCAGGCCAAGCGCGCCCTGCGCGCGGAGATCCGCGAGCGCCGCCAGCTGCTCTCGCCCGCGCAGCGCGAGGCGGCGGGAGAGGGCATCCACCGCGAGCTCGACGCGCTCGTCGCGCGTCTGGGCGCGCGCTCCCTGTCCTGCTACCTGTCGGGCCCGACCGAGCCGGACACGCGCCCGTTCATCCGCTCCGCCCTCGAGCGCGGCCTCCGCGTGCTGCTGCCGATCACGCGAGCGGATGGCCTCCTGGACTGGACGGCCGCGAGCGCGGACGGCGACGAGATCGAGAGCGCGTACGGCGTTCCCGAGGCCGTCGGCGAGGTGCTCGGGCCGATCGCGGTCAACGACGTCGACCTCCTCGTCGTGCCCGCGTCAGCCGTGGACGGCGAGGGGCTCCGCATGGGCTGGGGCCGGGGCTTCTACGACAAGACGCTCGGCTCGATGGCGCACAGGCCGCCCGTATACGCGGTGATCTATGATTCCGAGTTGGTCGATCGCGTTCCCCGCGATCTCCATGATCAGCCCGTCGACGGCGTCGTGACCCCGACGCGCACCGTCGCGTTCCGCGGCTGACGACTCCGCTCCATCATCCGAACGAGGACCCATGCCCACATACGCCTACGCCTGCAAGTCCTGTGGCCACCGGTTCGACGCCGTCCAGGCCTTCAGCGACCCGTCGCTCACCGAGTGCCCCGAGTGCGGGGGCGAGCTGCGCAAGCAGTACGGCTCGATCGGCGTGACGTTCAACGGCGCGGGCTTCTACCGCACGGACTCGCGGAATACTGCGTCCTCCTCCGGCGCGGGTGCTGGATCCGCGTCCTCGTCTGCGTCATCATCGGGGTCGGGAGCCTCCGCTCCCGCCGCGGCCGGCGCCTGACGCCCCGCGGTTCGACTTCTCGCCGGCGTCGTCGGCAGATGGGGGAACCACCACCATGATCCAGGGCTTCAAGGAGTTCATCTCCCGCGGCAACGTCATCGACCTCGCGGTCGCGGTCATCATCGGCGCCGCGTTCGCCGCGATCGTCACGGCGGTCGTCGACAACCTCGTCAACCCGCTCATCGGCGCGTTCGTGCCCTCGGGCGACCTCGCCAGCTGGGTCATCCCGATCCCGGGCCTCTTCGCCACGGCGAACCTCGGCATCGGCGGCATCATCTCGGCGATCATCAACTTCCTCGCGGTGGCCGCCGTCGTGTACTTCGCGCTCGTGCTGCCGATGAACAAGCTCGCCGAGCGCCGCAAGGCCAAGCTCGGCGTCACCGAGGACGTCCCCACTCCCACGCAGGAGGAGCTCCTCGCCGAGATCCGCGACCTGCTCGCGAAGCAGACCTCCCGCTGACTCGCGCGCATCTGACGAAGGGCGCCTCCCGTTCGGGAGGCGCCCTTCTCCGTCTGAGGGGCGCATGGCCGTGTCACCAGTGCGGCGGACGATCCCTCCGGAGCCGCTCGTCGTTGGCGCCCTTCTCCCCCGCGGCGGGGCGACCGCCCGCGTCCGCATCACGCAGGGTCGCCTCCGCATCCGCGTCGGCGAGCGTGCCTTCCACGCGCGTGAGGCGGGCTCGACGCGCGCCGGCGACGCGCTCGACCCGCTGACGAGGCTCGTCCGGCATCAGAAGGCGAGCGGCTCGGTGTCCGGGTCGACGCGGGGCGTGTCGGCGGCGACGCCCAGCACGGCCGCGATGCGCTCGGCGACCGCCGAAGGGTCGCTGTAGAGGTCGAAGGCGTGCACGCGGACGTAGTGCCAGCCGAGCCGCCGCAGGGCGTGCGGGCGCAGCCGCAGCGACTCGCGCAGCGACGCGTCCTGCGATTCGGGGTCGCTCTCCACGACGACGGCCTTGCCGCTGCGCTGCGCGACGAGCGGGAGCATCCCGTGGTAGTCCACGTCGACGGCGACGCCCAGTCGGCGCAGCTCGCGCGCGAGCACGCGCGTGAGCGGATCCGCGTCGTCCTCGCGCCGCGCCTCGCGGCCTCGCCCGTCGATGCTCGCGAGGATGCCCATGAGGATGGCCGCGCCGTGCTCGAGGCGGCCGTCGTCGGCCGCGGGCCGGATCGACGACACGATCACCATCGAGCGCCGCGCGCGGGTCATGCCGACGGTCAGGAGCCTCTCGCCGTCCGGCGTGGAGAGGTCGCCGAAGTCGCTCAGCACGCGGCCGTGCTTGGTCACGCCGTACCCGAGCGAGAAGATCACGCGGTCGCGGCTCTCGGCGACCGACTCCTCGAGCGTGAGCACTGTGAGCGGCTCGGTCGTGTCGCGCGCGACGAAGTCCGCGACATCCGAGCGGCCCGCGAACGCGGTCGTCACGGCGGAGCGGATGCGCTCGGCGTGCCGACGGCTCGCCGTGATCACCATGAGCGACTCATGCGGGCGGTTCACGGCGTGCTCGACGACGAGCGTCACGACGCGCTGGACCTCGGCATCGGGGCTCTCGACGGCGCCGCTCTCCGGGTCGGGCGCGCCGTAGCCGCCCTCGACGTAGTCGACCGACAGGCTGCCGCGGCCGAGATACGACCCCGCCCACGGGAGCGACACGATCTCGCCGCCGTAGAACGCGTCGTTCACGAGCTCGGCGAGGTCCTCGCCGCCCGCCCGGTAGCTGCGGGTCAGCGTCTCGACCGGCAGCACGTCGGCGAGGCGCTCGAACGCACTGGCCTGCTCGCCGCCCGAGGGAGGGCTCTCGAGCACCGCGACGGAGAAGGGCAGGGGCCGCTGCGTCACGGGATCGCCGAAGGCGACGACCTGACGAGCGCGGCGGATGGCGGGGGCCGCCTCCGCGAGGCCGATCGCCCCGGAGTCGGCGATGAGCACGACGTCGAATCCCGGCGCGTCGGGGATGAGGGGCACGTCGTAGGGCGACGCGATCCAGACCGGCGCGATGACGCGCGACAGGGTCGGCGCGATCGATGCGAGCGCCTCGGCGCTCACGTCGCCGCGCGTGAGGGAGCGCTTGAGCGCCTCCGCCTCGCCCGGCTCGTCGACGATGCCGATCTTCCACTGCGTCGCGAGCTGCCAGGCGAGCAGCGGACCGGATGCCGCGGCGTGCGCCTCGTCGACGAGACGGAAGTCGCGCTCGAGCCGGTCGACGACCGACGTGTTGGCGCCCAGCAGCGCGCGGTCGCTCTGCAGCAGGTGCTCGAGGGCCGACTGCCACCACGCGAACTCGAGTTCCTCGCCCACGCGCTCCTCGTCGACATGGCGGACCGACAGCTCGGTCAGGAGCGGCTCGAGGCCGAGGCGCGACAGCTCGGCGCGCAGCTCAGCGCGCTCGACGATGTTGTCGAAGACGTCGGAGTCGGCGGCGAGCCCGGCGAGCGTGCGCACGAGACGCTCCACGGGCATCGATGCGAGCCGCGACCCGCGCCCGAGGGCCGCGTCGAGCTCGCTCAGCTCCGCCTCCACGCGCTGCCACTCGACCTGCACGTCGGCGAGTCCGAGCGGCAGCTCGGGGATCGTCCCCACGTCGACGAGCTGCTGCCACTGCTGACGCTGATGCTGGATCCGCGACAGCGCGGCGTGCATGTCGGTCACGTGCACACCGGGGCGCAGGTACTCCTTCGAGAGGCGCTTGAGGCGCCGGCGCTGCGCGCCGGGCAGGCCCGACTCGCGTCGCGGTCCGAAGGCCTTGATCATGTCGCCGAGCGGGCGCTCGAACACCGACGGCGTGAACCGGTCGAGCGAGTCGCGGATCCCGTGCAGGAGCCGCAGGTACTCCCCCAGCTCGTCGATCGTCGTGAACGGGCGCATCCGCGTCTGCGAGATGAGCTCGTATCCGCGCTCGAGGAGGTTCGGCACGCTCGTGCGGTGCAGCTTGCCGGCCATCCGATGCGCCGCACGGGCGTCGTCGGTCGACGAGAACGAGACGCCGTACCACGGTGAGTCGTCGGGGCCCACGCGGAACTCGCCCAGGCGCGCGGCGAGCGCCAGGGTCGATGCGGCCTTCGAGCGGTCGCCCGCGAGCTGCTCGAGGGCCCGGATGCCGAGGCGGGCGGATGTCGACGGCGGGGTCGGCAGGGCCGCGAGCCGCGTGAGGGTGCGCGTCGCCTCGAGCACCGAGATGCCGAGCCCGTCGTGCACGCGCGTGAGCGCGTGGCGGTAGTCACGCAGCACCGAGCGGAGGCGCACGAGCGCGTCGTCGATGTCGGAGACCTTGGGCTGCGTCGCCTTCTCGTTGCGGCCGATCGCGCGGATGAGGTCGCGCCGCAGGTCGGTCGGCGACACCGCGAGGGCGTCGAGCCCGATGCCCGCGAGACGATGGCGGATGCCCTCGAGGGTCGAGCGGCGCGCGCTCACGACGAGGACCCGCTTGCCATCGCGCACGAGCGCGCCCACGGCGTTGATGATCGTCTGCGTGCCGCCCGTGCCGGGCAGGGTGTGCACCGCGAGAGACTGTCCGGCCGTGATGCGCGCCAGCACGCGCTCCTGCTCGGCATCCGCATCGAGCAGGAGCATGTCGGATGCCGGCGCGCGCTCGTCGGGGTGCGGCACGGCGGGTGCCGGGCGCTGGGCGCCCAGGGCAGCGAGGTCGTCGGGGTGGCCGGCGAGCGCGTTCAGGACCGGATGGTCGAGCTCGCGCATATCGCGCGCCATGACCTCGCCGACCTCCGCGAACGTCGAGACGATGAGCCGCGGCTTGACGCTGAAGGTGTCGACGTGCGCGACGAGGCTGCGCAGCCGGTCGATCACGGGTTGGGGCTTGAACACGCCCTCGTCGTAGGCGAGCTCGGCGAGCGCGTCGCCGTCGATGTCGATCCCGAAGTGGTCCTGCGCGATGCGGACGAGCTCGGGGTTCACGGCGAACCGGCCGTGGAGTTTCAGCTCGAAGTCGGAGTGATGGCGGCGGATGGCGAGCGGGCGCAGGAGGACCGGCGCGACGAACTCCTCGTCGCCGACGCGCCACGTCGCGAGGCCGACCGCGAGGCGCACGGCGTCGATGCCGCGCACGGTGCGCAGCTCGAGGTTCTTCGCCGTGATCCGCTCTGCGGCCAGGCGGGCGGTGCGCAGCGCGACCTCGTCGCGGAAGAGGTTCGACAGCAGCGTCGACCGTCCCGTGATGAACTGCGGGAGGCTGCCGGGATGCGCCTTCGTGATCTCGATGCCCGACTCGGGCGAGGGCCGATAGCGCAGGAGCGGCGACCGTCCGCCGAGCGCCCCGGCGAGAGACCGCAGCTGCTCCCGTTCGGAGGACGCGACATGCGCGACCGACACGTCGGGGTCGGCCACGCGGAGGTCCGCGGGCGTCACGGGCACGAGCCTCGTGGTCTCCACGGCGTCGTCTTCAGCGGGCAGCACACCAGTCAGGGTAGGCGGACGCGCCTCAAAGTCACCCGCGTGCCGCGGAGTTTCGCCGGATTACCCGGGCGCACGGCCCCGCGACGCCGACTGCACAGGCCCTCTCCATCGGCGCGTCGGCTCCCGGGTGCGCCGCGCGAGCGCCGCACGGCCGTCCGCCCCTTCAGGATGGACGCATGACCTACCGGTACGCGATCCTCCCCACGCCCGTCGGCGACGCGGTCTCGGCGTTCTCCGACGAGGGCCTCGTCGCGCTGCGTCTCGCCGCCGAGCCCGAGTGGGCGCTCGAGTCCGTCTCCCGCGAGCTGCGCGGCGCCCTCCTTCCCGACGACGGCTCGGACGCCGCCGAGGAGCTCGCCGCGCAGCTCGAGGGCTACTTCGCGGGCGAGCGCCGGCGCTTCGACCTCGCGCTGGACTGGCGCCTCGCGACGGGCTTCACGCGAGAGGCCCTCGAGGCGGTGCGCGAGATCCCCTACGGCACCACGGCGAGCTACGGCGAGGTCGCCGCCATGGCGGGGCGCCCGCGCGCCGCCCGCGCGGTCGGCACGGCCTGCCGAACGACGCCCTACTCGCTGATCGTCCCGGTGCACCGGGTCATCCGCGCCGACGGGACGATCGGCGGCTACGGCGGCGACATCGAGCTGAAGCGCCACCTCATCGAGCTCGAGCAGGACGCGCTCGGCGCCTGAGCCATCCGCCCGCCGCACACGGGAGCGCCGACCCGCGAGTAGGCCGCGGGTCGGCGCTCCTTCCGCCTCAGTGCACGCCGCTCAGTGCTCGACCGCCTTCTCGGCGCCGAACCCGGTGAGCGAGCGCACCTCCATCTCGGCCGCGAGACGCGGGTCCTCCGCCGAGCGCGAGGTCAGCGAGCCGATCCACCCGAGGAGGAACCCGACCGGGATCGAGACGATCCCCGGGTTGCTCAAGGGCCAGATCGCGAAGTCGGCGGCGGGGAACACGCTCGTCTCGGTGCCCGAGAACACGGGCGAGAAGATGATGAGCACCAGGGCCGTGCCGAGGCCGCCGTACATGCTCCACACCGCGCCGCGCGTCGTGAAGCCGCGCCAGAACAGCGAGTAGAGGATCGTCGGCAGGTTCGCCGACGCCGCGACCGCGAACGCGAGCGCCACGAGGAACGCCACGTTCTGCCCCTGCACGCCGATGCCGCCGACGATCGCCAGCGCGCCGATCACGAGCACCGTGATGCGGGCGACCCGCACCTCGCCGTCGCCCTCCACGCGCCCGTTCTTGATGACGTTCGCGTAGATGTCGTGGGCGAACGAGGTCGCGGCGGTGATTGTGAGGCCCGCGACGACCGCGAGGATCGTCGCGAACGCGACGGCGGAGATGAACCCCATCAGCACGGGGCCGCCGAGCGCCTGCGCGAGCAGCGGGGCGGCCGAGTTCACGCCGCCCGGCGCGGCCGCGATCGTCTCCGCGCCGACCAGCGCTCCCGCGCCGTAGCCGAGCACGAGCGTGAGCAGGTAGAACAGCCCGATGAGCCAGATCGCCCACACGACCGAGCGACGCGCCTCCTTCGCCGTCGGCACCGTGTAGAAGCGCATGAGCACGTGCGGCAGGCCGGCCGTGCCGAGCACGAGCGCCATCCCGAGCGACAGGAAGTCGAGCGGCTTCGCGCCGTACTGGAGGCCGGGCGCGAGGATGGCCTCGCCGGCCGACGCGTTCGCGACCGCGGCGCCGAGAAGGCCGTTGAAGTCGAACCCGTGCTGCGCGAGCACCCAGACGGCCATCGCGATGGCGCCGCCGATGAGGAGGAAGGCCTTCACGATCTGCACCCAGGTCGTGCCCTTCATCCCGCCGATGAGCACGTAGACGACCATGAGGACGCCCACGACCGCGATGACCACCGACTGGCCGACGCGGTCGCCGACCCCGAGCAGAAGCGACACGAGGCCGCCCGCTCCCGACATCTGCGCGAGGAGGTAGAACAGGCACACCGCGAGGGTCGTGATCGCAGCGGCCATCCGCACGGGACGCTGCCGCAGGCGGAACGACAGCACGTCGGCCATCGTGAACTTGCCCGTGTTGCGCATGAGCTCGGCGACGAGCAGCAGCGCGACGAGCCACGCCACGAGGAAGCCGATCGAGTACAGGAACCCGTCGTACCCGTTCAGCGCGATCGCGCCGACGATGCCGAGGAACGACGCGGCGGAGAGGTAGTCCCCCGCGATCGCGAAGCCGTTCTGCGGCCCGCTGAACGAGCGCCCGCCGGCGTAGAAGTCCGCCGCGGTCCTGTTGTTGCGACTCGCCCTGATGACGATGAACAGCGTGACCGCGACGAAGGCGCCGAACACGCTGATATTGAGGATCGGGTTGTTCTCCATCTGCGCGGGTGCCGCTGCCATCCATGCGCTCATGCGCCGGCCGCCTTCCGCTCGAGTTCAGACCGGATCTCGGCGGAGATCGGGTCGAGTCGGCGATTCGCGAAGGCCACGTATCCCATCGTGATCGCGAATGTCGTGACGAATTGGCCCAATCCGAAGAGCAGGCCGACGGTGATATCTCCCCACACCCTCTGCCCCATGAACTCGGGGAAGAAGCCCGCGAGGACGACGTAGAGGAAATACCAGACGAGGAAGAATGCCGCGAGCGGGAAGATGAAGCTCCGCTGGGTGCGCTTCAGCTCGCGGAATCGCGGTGAATCCTCCACCGCCGCATAGTCGATCGACGTCGTCGGGGCGACGCCGCCCGGAGAGTCAGTCATGAGGCCTCCTTGCCGCATGGTCCCTGCCGCACTGCGTGTTCGCAGAGCCGGTGTTCCGGCACCTCGCCGGTGATATCTTCGACGCTACGGAAAGCGACAGAGCGGTCGTCACCCCCGAAAGTAGGTATCCCCGGTGCAGACAGTGTTGCCGTCTCGCGGAGCCGATGAGCAGCGGCTCGTCGCGGGCGCCGTCGACGAGCTCGCTCGGCGCACGCGCTTCCCCGTCGCGTTCGGCGGACTCCTGGAGGACGGCCGCGTCGCGATGTCGGCCTTCCACGGCACGCGGACGTCGGCGCTCGACGGGCTCGCGGTGCGCCCCGAGCGCGGCCTCGGCGGGCGCGCGATCATGGAGCTGCGCCCCCGCTTCGCGAGCGACTACCGCACGGCGAAGCAGATCACGCACGACTACGACCCGTACATCCTCGGCGAGGGCATCGGCACCCTCCTCGCCGTGCCCGTCATCGTCCAGGGACGCGCACGAGGCGTGCTCTACGGCGCCGCCTGGGGCCAGTGGAACGTCGGCGGGGTCGCCGCGGCTCCCGCCGTCGAGGTCGCCGACCGGCTCGCGAGCCAGATCGCCGCGCTCGACGCGTCGCGGCGGCGACGGGAGGCCGCGGCGGAGTCGTCGGCCGTGCTCCCGCCCGCGCACCAGGAGGAGCTGCGGGAGACCTACGCCGAGCTGCGGCGCATCGCGGCCGCCGTCGACGACGGCGCCATCCGATCCCGTCTCGAGGAGGTCGAGCGTCGGCTCGCCGCGCTCTCCGGCGTGGCCGTGTCGGCACAGCGTCCGGCGGCCGAGCCGACCGTGCACCTCTCGCCGCGCGAGGTCGACGTGCTCGCCTGCGCTGCTCTCGGCGCGACGAATGCCGAGATCGCCGCTCAGCTGGGTCTTCGCGAGGGAACGGTGAAGGCCTATCTCGGCGCCGCGATGTCGAAACTCGACGCCTCTACGCGTTTGGCCGCGGTCGCGAAAGCGCGTCGCGCCGGTATTCTGCCCTGATATCCCCGGGCAGACGCGAATTGTGCTCGAATTGGCGCCTTCTGGCGCTACATTCGAGATATGGCCCGAAAGATCATCCACCAGCTTGTTGACGACCTCGACGACACCGTTCTCGAGCCCGGAGAAGGCGAGACCGTCCTCTTCGCCCTTGACGGAAAGAGCTACGAGATCGACCTCTCCGCCGACAACGCGGCGGAATTCCGTGCGCAGTTCGAGCGCTACATCTCGGCCGGCCGCCGCGTCGGAAGCGGATCCGGCTCGACGAATTCGAGCGCATCGCGCGTGACCCGTCGACGCTCCGGCCAGACCGATTACGGACCGGTTCGCGCGTGGGCGAAGGAGAACGGCTATTCCGTCTCCGAGCGCGGGCGCGTCCCCGCTGCCGTGCTCGAGGCCTACGAAGCGGCTCACTGAGCCCGCACGTCGCGGCGCCGATTCGCCGGATGCACATGTGCATCCCGTGTGAATCGGCGCCGTGTCGCGTCCGGGGGTTGCATCCCGGCGGCGTTCTCGGAATCGTGGCTGGCCCGACGGAAGGAGAGCCGAATGCTCACACTCACCGAGAACGCCCAGACCGCCGTCCGAACGATCGTCGACCAGTCGCCGGATCCCGCCACCGCGGGCCTGCGCATCGACGGCTCGAGCTCTTCCCCGCAGGGGTACACGCTCACGCTCGCGCCCTCGCCTGAGGCCGCCGACGCCGTGGTGGAGAGCGGCCCGGTTCGCGTCTTCCTCCCCCAGGAGGCGGCCGTCGAGCTCGACGACAAGGTGCTCGACGCCGAGGTGACGCCCGACGGCGTGCGCTTCGCGCTGGCCGTCCAGGCCTGAGAGCGTCGCACGGCGCCGCCCGGGAATCCCGGGCGGCGCCGTGTCCTGTCCGCACTGCCGATAAGCTGGTGCGGACGCCCCCGTAGCTCAGTGGATAGAGCGTCGGTTTCCTAAACCGTGCGTCGCTGGTTCGAGTCCAGTCGGGGGCACCGTCTCACGCCGCGAGCGCGAGGTACGGCTCCCAGCGCGGATCCGCGCGCTCGGCCCCGCGCACCGTCCAGGACGTGCTGCGCGGCGCGCCCGGCGCGAAGCGGAGCTCCCAGCCCATCTCCTGCGGAGTCCGGTCGCTCTTGACGTTGTTGCACCGCAGGCAGCACGCCACGAGGTTCTCCCACGTGTCCCGTCCCCCGCGCGAGCGCGGGAGGATGTGGTCGATCGTCGAGGCCGAGGCTCCGCAGTACCCGCAGCGGAAGCCGTCCCTGCGCAGCACGCCGCGACGCGTCACCGGCGTCCGACGCGCCGTGGGCACGCGCACGTAGCGGGTGAGGACGATGACGGCGGGCCGGTCGAACACCGATCTCGTGCCCCACACGGGCTCCCCCTCGACGTGCTCGATGACGGTCGCCTTCTCGTTCATGACGAGGACGAGGGCTCTCTTGAACGAGACGACCGCGAGGGGCTCGTATCCCGCATTCAGCACCAGTGTTCGCATACTCGATCCCTTCGATACGACCCGGACGGCTTCCGGGCATTCGAACTGCGACCGCTCCGATCGACGGCGGGCGTGCGCGGGCACGAAAAAGGGCGCTGTCTCATGGACAGCGCCCTGGAGAGACCGCGGCTGCTCCGCGGCCCGTGTGCACACGATGCCGGAGGACGTAACGCCCGAGCGCATCCGTGGTGCGGATGCGAGGTATTCGTTCCATCGGCTCCCTCCGCCTCTCTCGGCGACAGGGTCAGGCTAGCGCACCCCGGGCGTGTCGAGGGCGAAGAGCGGGTGAACAGCCGGGGATTCCGTCGCCGGGTGCGACAGAGCGCCCGGCACGTGACGTGCCGGGCGCTCTCTCGCGGGATCCGATCAGATCGGGAGGTAGCTCATCGGGTCGACGATCGCGCCGTTGATGCGGTACTCGATGTGGAGGTGGTTCGCCGTGGAGCGGCCGGTCGAGCCGACGTAGCCGATCAGCTGGCCCGCTTCGACGGTCTGGCCGACCTCGACCTGGCGGGTTCCGTAGGTCATGTGGCCGTAGAGGCTCGAGGTGCCGTCGCCGTGGTCGATCGCGACGGTGACGCCCCAGCCGCCGAGCGCCTCCTGCGAGGTGATGACGGTGCCGGACTTCACGGCGTAGATCGGGGTCATCGCGGGCGCGACCATGTCGGTGCCCTCGTGGCCCGACCCGACCGAGCGGCTCACGTAGTAGGTGCCGGCGGGCAGCGGGCAGATGCCGCCGTCGCTCACGACCGGGGGCTCGTAGGTCTGCGGCTGCTGCTGCGGCTGCTGCGGCGCGGTCTGCGCCTGCTGCTCCTGCTGCTGGGCCTGCTGCTCGCGCTGCTGCTGGGCGAGGAGCTCTGCCTGCTCACGGGCGCGCTCGGCGGCCTCCGCCGCCGCGGCGGCCGCCTTGGCCTCCTCGATCTCCTCCGGGGTCGTCGCGGAGTACGCCGCGCCGCTCAGCGGGGCGGTCTCGACCGCGGCGTCCACCGCGATCGACTGGGCCTCGCGCTCGGCGGCATCCTGCATCGAGACGGTCTCGGGCGCCGGCTGCGTCGCCGCGTACGCAGGGATCGCGACACCGGCGAGCAGGGCGAGGACGGCGGCGATCGTGCCCGCGGCGCGGACCGGCTTCACCTGGTGGGCGCCGGCACGGCGGGCGGCCCGCTCCATGCGCCGGACGTCGCTGCGCGGCATGACGACGATTCCTCGCGTCACGGGCTGCACGGCCTTCGTCGGGGTCGTCGCGTCGGCGTCGGGGGCGCCAGCGGACGTGGGGTTCTCAGCCAAGTTGTCTCCTCCGTCGCCTCGCGCCAGGGAGCGCCGACTCGTCAGAACTGGTCGGGGCACAGTCTCACTCCGTCAGAACGACGAGCCGGGGAGGCGATTTCTCACGGAGCGCCCGGGGCTCGGAGCCGCCGGGTATCGCTCAACGGTAACGGAAGATAACGGAAATGTCACGCTCCCCGTCGGGCTCCCAGCCGAGCGTCAGCCGCGATCGTCGACGAGGAAGATGTGCGACGCGATCTCCACGGGCAGCTCGAGCGCGTCCTGCGCGCCCGCGATCTGGACCAGCACGTACCCCTCGCTGTAGCGGAAGTCGCCGTGGGCACCCGGCACGACCCCGGCGTCGCGCAGCTGCTGCAGGAGCTCGGGGTCGACCTGGGCCGACTCGGCGAGCCGCCGGACCGTGCCGGAGACGGGCCCGCCGTTCTCGTCGAGGCGGCGCACGAGGCCGACCACCCCCTGATCGGCCCGCTCGACGGAGAACTCCCCGAGCTGCTCCAGCCCGGGGATCGGGTTGCCGTACGGCGACTCGGTCGGGTAGCCGAGCAGCTCGACGAGGCGGCGCTCGACCTGCTCGCTCATGACGTGCTCCCACCGGCACGCCTCGTCGTGGACGTAGGCCCAGTCGAGGCCGATCACGTCCGACAGGAGGCGCTCCGCGAGGCGGTGCTTGCGCATCACCTCGACGGCCTTGGCCCTGCCCTCGTCGGTGAGCTGCAGACGGCGGTCCTCGGCGACGACGACGAGGCCGTCGCGCTCCATGCGGGCGACGGTCTGCGAGACGGTCGGGCCGGAGTGGCCGAGGCGCTCGGAGATGCGCGCGCGCAGGGGGATGATCTCCTCCTCCTCGAGGTCGAGGATGGTGCGGAGGTACATCTCCGTGGTGTCGATCAGGTCGGTCATCGATCCTCCGTCTGCGTCGAAGGCAATCCTAACCGGGAGCACGGACCCCGGGCGCTGGCCGCCGTGGCCGCCCGCGCACGCGCCGTAGGATGAGCAGCATGACGCTCACGATCCCCGCCGATCTCCTTCCCTCCGACGGCCGGTTCGGCTGCGGCCCCTCGAAGGTGCGTCCCGAGCAGGTCGCCGCCCTCGCCGAGGCGGGATCGTCGCTCCTCGGGACGTCGCACCGCCAGGCGCCGGTGAAGAACCTCGTCGCGAGCGTGCGCGAGCGCCTCGCGCAGCTGCTCCGCCTGCCCGACGGCTACGAGATCGTCACGGGCAACGGCGGCTCGACCGCGTTCTGGGATGCGGCCGCGTTCGGGCTCATCGAGCGCCGCGCGCAGAACCTCGTCTTCGGCGAGTTCGGCGGGAAGTTCGCGAAGGCGGCCGCCGCGCCGTGGCTCGAGGCCCCCGATGTCCGCAAGGCGGAGCCGGGCACGCGCGCCGAGTCCGAGCCGGTCGAGGGCGTCGACGTCTACGCGTGGCCGCACAACGAGACGTCCACGGGCGTGGCCGCACCGATCCGGCGCGTGTCCGGCGACGCGGGTGCGCTCACCGTGATCGATGCGACGAGCGCCGCCGGCGGCATCGACTTCGACGTCGCCGAGACCGACGTGTACTACTTCGCGCCGCAGAAGAACCTCGGCTCGGACGGCGGGCTGTGGTTCGCCGCGATGTCGCCCGCGGCGATCGAGCGCATCGAGCGCCTGCACGCCTCCGACCGCTACATCCCGGAGTTCCTCAGCCTCTGGAATGCGGTCGACAACTCGCGCAAGGAGCAGACGCTCAACACCCCTGCCCTCGCGACGCTCCATCTCCTCGACAGCCAGCTGGGCTGGATCCTGGAGAACGGCGGCCTCGAGTGGGCCGCGGCCCGCACGGCGGAGTCGTCGCAGGCGCTGTACAGGTGGGCCGAGGCGTCGTCCTCGGCGACCCCGTTCGTGGCCGACCCCGCGCACCGCTCCCCCGTCGTCGTGACGATCGACTTCGACGAGGCCGTCGACGCGGCGGCGGTCGCCAAGACGCTGCGCGCCAACGGGATCGTCGACACCGAGCCGTACCGCAAGCTCGGCCGCAACCAGCTCCGGGTCGCGACGTTCGTCTCGATCGAGCCCGAGGACGTCCGCCAGCTCACGCGCGCGATCGACTTCGTTCTCGAGAACAGCTGATCCGTCGCCGCAGACAGGAGGAGCCCCGGCCGACCGGCCGGGGCTCCTCCTGTCTCACGCGGTCAGTCCTCCGCGTCGTCGTCATCCCACGCGTCGTCGTCCTCGTCCGCGTCGTCGTCCTCGCTGCGCGCCTCGTCGTCGTCCTCGTCGTAGTCCTCGTCGGACTCGGCCGCATCGTCGTCATCGGCCGCATCGTCGTCATCGGCCGCATCGTCGTCGCCCGCGTCGAGCTCGTCGATGTCGACGCCGTCGACGTCTCCCGCGTGCAGGATCGGCGAGCCGTCCTCGTCGAAGTCGTCCTCGTCCTGGTCGAACTCGTCGCCCTCGGGCGCGAAGTCCTCGCCCTCATCCGACTCGTCGGCCGCCGCGGCCTCGGCCGCCGCGCTCTGCGCCGCCTTGTACTCCTCGAGGCGCACCGACCACGGCACCCACTCGGGCGCGAGCAGCGCTCCATCGCCCGGCAGCAGCTCCGCCTCGAGCACGGTCGGCTCGGCGTCCTCGACGACCGCGAGGGAGACGGTCCAGTGCCATCCCGGATAGCCGCTCAGGCGGTTCTCGAAGCGCAGCGAGACGACGCCGTCGCCCTCGACGGTGTAGCCCGCAGGCTCGCCGATGGTCTGCGCGGGCGTGATCTCCCGCAGCGCGGCGAGCGCGAGATCCCGAGCCTCGAGCAGGCGAGGGTCGGGCTCGACGGGCGCGGCCTCGAGGGAGGCGTCCTCGCGGGGCGCCTCGGAATCCGCGAGCGCCTCCGCGTCCGCCGCAGGCTCGGGAGCCTCAGACATCGAGCTCGTCCGCGACCTTGCGCAGCACGGCCGCGACCTTGCGCGCGTGCGACGACGAGGGGTAGCGGCCGCGACGCAGGTCGCCGCCGATGTCGTCGAGGAGCTTCACGAGGTCCTCGACGATGACGGCCATGTCGTCTGCCTTCTTGCGCGACGCCTTCGCGAGGCTCGGCGGAGCCTCGAGCACCCGCACCGAGAGCGCCTGCGGCCCCTTGCGGCCGTCGGCGATCCCGAACTCGAGCCGCGTCCCGGCCTTCACGACCGCGCCCGCGGGGAGCGCGCTCGCGTGCAGGAACACGTCGTCCTGTCCGTCGTCCGACGTGATGAAGCCGAAGCCCTTGTCCTCGTCGTAGAACCTGACCTTGCCGGTGGGCATGTGAACCTCGCTGATACCGCTGGAACGTAGAGAGAGGGATCGATCGATCCCTCCCCGCCATCCTAGTCCGGCAGGCGTGCGACTATCCTGGTCAGGATGAGTGATCAGCCCAGCGCGCAGCCCGCGGTCCGCCGCGTCGACCGCATCCTCGCGTTCATGTCCCTGGGGATCGTCGTGCTGTCGATCGGCTGCTTCCTCGCCGTGATCATCGCGACCGCCTCAGGGGTCACCGACTTCAGCGGCGGCGCGTGGCCGGTCGTGTTCCTCGTGCAGAAGATCGGGCCCGTGATCGCCTTCCTCCTGCTCCTCACGCTGCTCGTCATGAGCTTCGTGCGAAGGGGTCGCGCCTCGCGCCGGAGCTGAGCGGATGAGCGGCGCGGACGCACGGGTGCTGGCGGAGCGGCTGGCCGCGATGTCCGACGCGCGGCTCGGCTCGCTCCTCGCGGCCCGCCGGGTCTCCGCCCACGTCGGCTGGCGCGACTTCTTCGACGCCGCCGACGCGCTGCTCGCCCCCGAGTCGTTGACGACGGCGCTGCGTCAGCTCCCGCGCGACGTGCTCGCCGACCTCGCCAGCGGCCGTCCGATCGCCGACGAGGGCATCGCGTCCTCGCTCGTCGACGGATCCGGGTCGCCGCTGCCGTCGGTCCATCGCGCGCTCGACGGCGTGGACCTCGCGCCTGCCCGCCACGACGCCCCTCAGCCCGCCGACGAGTCGGCCGCGGCTCGGGCGGCGGAGCGCGCCTTCACGACCCTCGGGGCGCTCGCTGACGTGCTCGTCGCGGCGCTCGCGACTCCGCTGTCGCGCGTCGGCGGCGGGTCGGTCGGCGCGTCCGACCGGCGCCGGCTCGTGCAGGACGAGGTCGTGCGCGACGCCGAGGAGCTCGACGACCTCGTCGCGCTCGCCGAGGCGGCCGGCCTCGTGCGTCCGGTGGATCGCGCCTGGCTCGTGGCCGACGCCGGCGAGGACTGGACGCGCGAGCCCACGCGTCGTCGCTGGGAGATCCTCGCGACGGGATGGCGCGACGCGCTGCCCGCAGGTCTGCGCACCCGCGAGGGCGGCTGGGTGCCGCCGTCGGCGTGGGTCGACGCCTATCCGCTCGACCCGGCCTGGCCCGAGCGGGCGGCCTCGGCCCTGCGTCTGGCGGCTCTGCTCGGCCTCATCGCGCCCGACGGCACGGAGACCCCGTGGGCGACGCCGTTCCGGGCGGGCGGCGCCGCCGACGCCGGCCCCCTCGCAGAGCTCCTCCCCGGTGAGGTCGACCGCGTCTTCCTGCAGAACGACCTCACCGCGATCTCCCCGGGACCGCTCGTGCCCGCGCTCGACATGCGCCTGCGCGCGATGACCGTCCGCGAGTCGCACGCGCAGGCCTCGACCTACCGCTTCACCGAGGCGTCGCTCTCGTCGGCGATCGCGGGCGGCGAGACGGCCGAGGCCATCCGCTCGTTCCTCTCCGAGCTC
Organism: Microbacterium sp. KNMS; assembly: GCF_053851835.1. Lineage (NCBI taxonomy): Bacteria > Bacillati > Actinomycetota > Actinomycetes > Micrococcales > Microbacteriaceae > Microbacterium > Microbacterium sp. KNMS. The sequence goes on along the minus strand of NZ_JBSQBP010000016.1, from coordinate 73,047 downwards.
TCGCTCACCGGCATCCCGCAGCCGCTCGACTACCTGCTCACCCGGACCGCCGAGCGGCACGGCCTCGTGCGGGTCTCGGTCGAGCCGGGCAGCGGCCACACGATCGTGTCGAGCCGCGACCACCATCTCGTCGAGACCATCGGCGTCGACCAGGCGCTGCGCCCGCTGGGCCTCGTGCGCGAGGGCGCGCTGCTGCGGACGCGCGCTGCACGGCAGACCGTCTACTGGGCGCTCGCCGACGCGCGCTATCCCGTCGTCGCGATCGACGACGACGGCCGCACCGTCGCGCTGCACCGCCGCCGACTCGCGCCCGCTGCCGAGGAGGATGCTCCCGAGGAGCGGTACCGGGCCGTCATCGACCGGCTTCGCGCTTCGCACGGCGAGGATGCGGAGGCCGCGTGGCGCGAGCGCGAGCTCGACGCCGCCGTCCGCGCCAAGGCCGTCATCGTCGTCGAGGTCGCGATGCCCGACGGGACGACGCGCGAGCTGACGCTCGAGGCGTCGGGGATCGGCGGAGGACGGCTGCGCGGCCTCGACCGCGCGGCCGACGTCGAGCGCACCCTCCCGGTCTCGCTCATCCGCTCGGTCCGCACCGCGTGACGCACCGCCCCGACCCCACGGCGGCGGCCCGCCGGTAGACTGGACAGCTATGTCCGACGGCCCCCTCATCGTCCAGAGCGACCGCACGGTGCTGCTCGAGGTCGCGCACCCCGACGCGGAGGCCGCGCGCCACGAGCTCGCGGTGTTCGCCGAGCTCGAGCGGGCGCCCGAGCACATCCACACGTACCGCGTGACCCGGCTGGGCCTGTGGAACGCGCGCGCGGCCGGGCACACCGCCGACGACATGCTGGAGACCCTCGACCGATGGTCGCGGTTCCCCGTCCCGCCCTCGGTGTCGACGGACATCCGCGAGACCGTGAACCGATACGGGCGCCTCGTGATCGACCGCGACGACGAGGGCCGCCTGCGCCTCGTCTCCCAGGACGAGGCGGTGATCACCGAGGTCTCGCGCAACAAGCGCATCCAGCCGCTGCTCGTCGAGCACCCGACGCCCGACTCCTACATCGTCGACGCGTGGGCGCGCGGGCACATCAAGCAGGAGCTGCTGAAGATCGGATGGCCCGCGGAGGACCGCGCGGGCTACACGCCGGGCACGCCCCACCCCATCGCCCTCGCCGAGGACGGGTGGGCGCTGCGCCCCTACCAGCGGCTCGCGGTCGACACCTTCCGCGAGGACGGCTCCGGCGTCGTCGTGCTGCCGTGCGGCGCCGGGAAGACCCTCGTCGGAGCGGGCGCGATGGCCGCGACCGGGACGACGACCCTCATCCTCGTGACGAACACGGTGTCGGCGCGCCAGTGGCGCGACGAGCTGCTGCGGCGCACGACGCTCACGCCCGAGGAGATCGGCGAGTACTCGGGGCAGTCCAAGGAGATCAAGCCGGTCACGATCGCGACGTACCAGATCCTCACGTCGAAGCGGAAGGGCGAGTACGCGCATCTCTCGCTCCTCGATGCCCTCGACTGGGGCCTGATCGTGTACGACGAGGTGCACCTGCTGCCCGCGCCCGTCTTCAAGCTCACCGCCGACCTGCAGGCGCGCCGACGGCTCGGGCTCACCGCGACCCTCGTGCGCGAGGACGGCAGGGAGGGCGACGTCTTCAGCCTGATCGGGCCCAAGCGGTTCGACGCGCCGTGGAAGGAGATCGAGGCGCAGGGCTACATCTCCCCCGCGGCCTGCTACGAGGTCCGGATCGACCTGCCGGCGTCGGAGCGCCTCGAGTACGCGGCCGCGGCCGACGACGAGCGCTACCGGCTGGCGGCGACGGCGCCCGCGAAGATCGACGCCGTGCGGCGCATCCTCGCGCACCACCCCGACGAGCAGGTGCTCGTGATCGGCCAGTACCTCGACCAGCTCGACGAGCTCTCCGAGGCGCTCGGCGCGCCGAAGATCACGGGCGCCACGCCCGTGGACGAGCGCGAGCGGCTGTTCTCGGCGTTCCGGGAGGGGTCGCTGAAGCTGCTCGTCGTGTCGAAGGTCGCGAACTTCTCCGTCGACCTGCCCGAGGCGTCGGTCGCGATCCAGGTGTCGGGGTCGTTCGGCTCCCGCCAGGAGGAGGCCCAGCGCCTGGGACGCCTCCTGCGTCCGAAGCAGACCGACCACACGGCGAGCTTCTACACGCTCATCGCGCGCGACACGGTGGATCAGGACTTCGCGCAGAACCGTCAGCGGTTCCTCGCCGAGCAGGGCTACAGCTACACGATCCTCGACGCCGAGCGGCTCGCCGCCGCGTAGCGTTCGCGCTCGGCGCACGGATTCCGGGCCCGACGCGCGGATTTCCAGCCCGCGCTTACCCGGCACCGACATAATGGGGTCATGACCGCACCGCGCATCCTGGTCGTCGACGACGAGCCGAACATCCGCGACCTGCTCTCGCAGAGCCTGCGATTCGCCGGATTCCAGGTTCGGACCGTGTCCAACGGAGCCCAGACCATCTCGGCCGTGCTGGAGGAGGAGCCCGATCTCATCGTGCTCGACGTCATGCTCCCCGACATGAACGGGTTCAGCGTCACCAAGCGCCTGCGCGACGCCGGATACACCGCCCCGATCATATTCCTCACCGCCAAGGACGAGACCGAGGACAAGATCAAGGGCCTCAACGTCGGCGGCGACGACTACGTCACGAAGCCGTTCAGCCTCGACGAGATCGTCGCGCGCATCCAGGCCGTCCTGCGCCGCACGATGCAGAACGACGAGGAGGAGTCGGTCATCCGCGCGGGCGAGCTCACGATGGACCAGGACACGCACGACGTCTACGTCGGCGACGAGCAGATCGACCTGAGCCCGACGGAGTTCAAGCTCCTCCGCTACCTCATGCTCAACCCGAACCGCGTGCTGTCGAAGGCGCAGATCCTCGACCACGTGTGGGAGTACGACTTCAACGGCGACGCGGGCATCGTCGAGAGCTACATATCGTACCTGCGCCGCAAGATCGATCCGCACACCGCGGAGTCGCTCATCCAGACCAAGCGCGGCTTCGGCTACATGCTGAAGGTCGACAAGGTCTCCTGACAGTCGGCGGGCGCGCCCCGCCTCGCGGAAAGGCCCTGCCCTGGCACGCAAGCACGACGCCGTGACCCGGTGGTGGCGACGCGTCAGCCTGCGGGCGAAGGTCACCGGCGTGACGGTGTTCGTCCTCGCCGTCGGACTCCTCATCACGGGCGTCGTGACCGTGCCCATCCTCCAGCAGAACCTGCTCGGCAGCGTCCGCAGCACGGTCCAGGAGTACGCCGACTCGAACGTCGCCGAGCGGCTCCTCACGCCGCTCACGACGGCATCGGGCGAGCTGATGTTCGTGCCGGCCGACAACGAGCCGCGCACCGAGTACTTCGTCGCGATGTACAACCGCGAGGGCGAGCTCATCGCGACCGCGGGCGGCTCGGAGGAGGCCGCGGAGCCCGCCTTCCCGCGCCGCCTGCCCCTCGACGAGGCGTACATCCGGCGCGGCAGCATCGTCCCCCTCGACGCGGAGACCGGGCGCGGACCCGGGTTCTACGCCGCGACGACCGTGAATACGCTCCAGTCGGAAAGCTACGACCTCCCGTACGCCACGGTCGTCGCGCTCCCCCTCGCCGACGTCGACAGCTTCGTCCGCACGTACATCGCCGTCTTCACGCTCGTCGCGTTCGCGACGGTCATCGCGGCGGCGTTCCTCACCCGCGGCCTCGTGACGCTGACGTTCCGCCGCTTCGGCCAGGTCGAGGCGACCGCCATGGAGATCGCGGCGGGCGACTTCAGCCAGCGGATGACCGACATCGAGCCCAGCACCGAGATCGGCCGCCTCAAGATCGCGATCAACACGATGCTCGACCGCATCGACGGGGCGATCGACGAGCGCGACGCCACGGTGCGGCAGATGCGCCGCTTCATCGGCGACGCGAGCCACGAGCTGCGCACGCCGCTCGTGAGCGTGCGCGGCTACGCCGAGCTGTACCGGATGGGCGCGCTGCAGGGCGAGGAGGCGACGGCCAAGGCGATGGAGCGCATCGAGGCCGAGGCCAAGCGGATGGGCGTCCTCGTCGAGGACCTGCTCGCCCTCACCCGGCTCGACGACCGCCGCGAGCTCGACATCCGCCCGGTCGACCTCCGCCCGATCGCGCACGATGCCGCGCTCGACGTCCGCGCGGCCGAGCCGGGCCGCGACGTCACGGTCGTCGACCACACCTTCGAGGCGATCACGGGCGCGGTGACGCTGCCCGAGCGCGCCGAGCTCGAGGCCGCGACATCCGCTCCCGAGGACGGCCGCGCGGACGGGCCCGACGCGCCGCGGCGGCGCTGGGCGCCGGGAACCGCCGCGATCGCCCGCGCGTCGGCGGCGCTGCGTCGCCGACGCCCGGCCCAGACCGGCGAGCAGCCGCTCGTCGCGCAGCTCGACATCCCCGTGCAGCCGCCCGCGAAGCCCGTCGCGCTCCCTCCGATCGTCCGCGGCGAGGAGGACAAGATCCGCCAGGTGGTGTCGAACCTGCTCGGCAATGCGCGCCGCTACAGCCCCGCCGAATCCCCCATCGTCATCGAGGTGGGCGTGGACGCCGCGGCGCACACCGGATGGATCGCGATCGTCGACCACGGCGAGGGCGTCCCCGAGTCGATCAGGGACAAGGTCTTCCAGCGGTTCTGGCGGGCCGACACCTCCCGCGCACGGGAGACGGGAGGCAGCGGCCTGGGCCTCTCGATCGTCGCCTCGATCGTCGACTCCCTCAGCGGAACCGTCCAGGTGACCGACACCCCCGGAGGCGGCGCGACGTTCCGCGTGGCCTTCCCGCTCGCCCGCGAGGGGTCGGATGCCGGCGCGACGCCGCGTGCACAGTCCGGCACCGCCGCGGTGTCGCCGGGCGACGCTGTGGACGACCCGGAGGGCGGCGCGCCCCGCTCCTAGCGTGAGGACCACGCCGATCTCCGGCGGTCACACGAAAAGGAGCACCCATGCCGATCTTCGCCGTCGACAGCGACGCCCTCGTCGCGCAGTCCGCCAACGTCCGTGCCACGGGCGACCGCATCCAGGCCGATTCCGACACCATGCTCGCGCAGCTGCTCGAGCTGCAGGCGGTGTGGCAGGGATCGGCCGCCGCGGGCTTCCAGAGCGTCATGGACCAGTGGCGGGCGGCTCAGCTCGCCATCCAGGAGTCCCTCGCGTCGATCGGGCAGGCGCTCAGCGTCGCGGGGATGCAGTACGCCGAGGCGGAGCAGGCCAGCGCCGGCATGTTCCGCTGAGCCCTCGTCCCGGTGCGCAGAAGGGCCCCTCCGCGAGGAGGGGCCCTTCGTGTCGTTCAGCGCGACGAGCGCGCGGCGCGGATCAGAAGTCCATGCCGCCGCTGGGGTCGGCAGGAGCGGCCGCGGCCTTCTCCGGCTTGTCCGCCACGACCGCCTCGGTCGTGAGGAACAGGCCGGCGATCGACGCGGCGTTCTGCAGAGCCGAGCGCGTGACCTTGGCGGGGTCGATGATGCCGGCCTCGAAGAGGTCGACGTACTCGCCCGTGGCCGCGTTGAGGCCCTGGCCGACCGGGAGCTCGGCGACGCGGTTCGCGACGACGCCCGGCTCGAGGCCCGCGTTGAGGGCGATCTGCTTGAGCGGAGCCTCGATGGCGATCTTCACGATGTTCGCGCCGGTCGCCTCGTCGCCCGTGAGCTCGAGACCGTCGAACGCGACCTGGCCCGCCTGGATGAGCGCGACGCCACCACCGGGGACGATGCCCTCCTCGACGGCCGCCTTCGCGTTGCGGACGGCGTCCTCGATGCGGTGCTTGCGCTCCTTGAGCTCGACCTCGGTGGCCGCGCCCGCCTTGATGACGGCGACGCCGCCGGCGAGCTTGGCGAGGCGCTCCTGCAGCTTCTCGCGGTCGTAGTCGCTGTCGGTGTTCTCGATCTCGCGGCGGATCTGGGTCACGCGACCCTCGATCTGCGCGGCGTCACCGGCACCCTCGACGATCGTCGTCTCGTCCTTGGTGATGATGACCTTGCGCGCACGGCCGAGGAGCTCGAGGTCGGTGTTCTCGAGCTTGAGGCCGACCTCCTCCGTGATGACCTGGCCGCCCGTGAGGATCGCGATGTCCTGCAGCTGCGCCTTGCGGCGGTCGCCGAAGCCGGGGGCCTTGACGGCGACCGACTTGAAGATGCCGCGGATCTTGTTGAGCACGAGCGTCGCGAGAGCCTCGCCCTCGACGTCCTCGGCGATGATGACGAGCTCCTTGCCCGCCTGGATCACCTTGTCGACGACGGGCAGAAGGTCCTTGATGTTCGAGATCTTCTGGTTCGCGATGAGGATGTACGGGTCCTCGAAGACGGCCTCCTGGCGCTCCGGGTCCGTCACGAAGTAGGGGTTGAGGTAGCCCTTGTCGAAGCGCATGCCCTCCGTCAGCTCGAGCTCGGTGCCGAAGGCCTGGGCCTCCTCGACCGTGACGACGCCCTCCTTGCCGACCTTGTCGATCGCCTCGGCGATGAGCTCGCCGATCGAGGTGTCCGCAGCCGAGATCGACGCCGTCGCGGCGATCTGCTCCTTCGACTCGATCTCCTTCGCGGTGGAGAGGAGCTGGTCGGTGACCGCCTTGACGGCCTTCTCGATGCCGCGCTTGAGGCTGATCGGGTCGGCGCCCGCGGCGACGTTGCGGAGGCCCTCGCGGACGAGCGCCTGGGCGAGGACGGTGGCCGTGGTCGTGCCGTCACCGGCGACGTCGTCGGTCTTCTTCGCGACCTCCTTGACGAGCTCGGCGCCGATCTTCTCGTACGGGTCGTCGAGCTCGATCTCCTTCGCGATGGAGACGCCGTCGTTCGTGATCGTGGGAGCGCCCCACTTCTTCTCGAGCACGACGTTGCGACCACGCGGGCCGAGCGTCACCTTGACGGCGTCGGCCAGCGTGTTGAGGCCGCGCTCGAGGCCGCGACGGGCCTCTTCGTCGAAAGCGATGATCTTTGCCATGTGTTTGTCGTCCCTCCCGGACGTAGGCGTATGGGTTTAGCACTCTCTTGACGGGAGTGCTAAACGCCATTTTGGCACTCGACCCCATCGAGTGCAAGCCGGGAGGCGTCACCCGCCGACACACGCGCAGCCGCCCCGCGACCGGGGTCGCGGGGCGGCTGCGGAGAAGGCGGGAGCGCTCAGACGGGACGGACCGCCTCGGCCTGGGGGCCCTTCTGCCCGGTGCCCACCGTGAACTCGACGGCCTGGCCCTCCTCGAGCACGCGGAAGCCGGTCATCTCGATGTTCGAATAGTGCACGAAGACGTCCTGGCCACCGTCGGCGACGGTGATGAACCCGTAGCCCTTCTCGGCGTTGAACCACTTCACGGTGCCCTGGGTCATGGCGATCACTCCTGTTGCGGGATGGAACTGGAGTGATCGTATCCGCGTGATTCCGCGGCAGAACGTCGATCAGGCGACGTTTGACACGGTCGTCTCGTGACGTTTACGCGCCGGAAACACGGTCGAGTCCGACGACCACCGTGAGCTGTCGGCCGTCGCCGCTCTGGTACGCGTCGCTCTGCACCACCTCGGTCGCGCCGATGGCCTCCGCGACGCCGCGCGCCGCCGGCTCGTCCTCGGGGCTCGCGTAGAAGACGGTCGTCTTCTCGAAGTCCGTCTCGTCGGAATCGGTGGGGGTCACGGCCCCCTCGGGGAAGCCCGCGTCGACGAGCTGCTCCGCGACCTCGTCGTCGAGCCCCTCGGTCGCCGTGCCGTTGAGGACGAGCACCGAGTACGACGTGTCGACGACGGGCGCCGTCGTCGCCGCCGGCGCCGGCGTGTTCTCGGGCGCCGGGAGCGCGCCCTGCTGCGAGAGGACGAGGAAGCCGAGGATCCCCGCGATCACGAGCACGATCGTCGCGACGATCGCCCACAGCAGCACGGCGGGTCCGCTCATGCCCGGGTTCTCCGCGCGGTGGGCGCCGACGCGCCCGGTCTCGCGCGGGATGTCGTCGAAGCGGTCCCGGGGGTAGGTGCTCGGCATCCCTCGATGCTATCCGCGGACGTCGTGGATCAGCTGGTGACGCGGAGGCGCGCCGCCTCGCGCTCGTCGCGCAGTCGGCGGAGGCGCTTGACGAGGAGCGGATCCGCGGCGAGCGCGGCCTCGGTGTCGATCAGCCGCCCGAGCAGCTGGTAGTACCGCGCCGGGGTCATCGCGAGCTCTGCGCGGATCGCCTCCTCCTTGGCGCCGCGATGGGCGCCCCACGCCGCCTCGAAGGCGAGGATGGCGCGCTCGCGTTCCGACAGGGAGGTGGACATGCTCCGAGCGTATGGCGCGCGGCGCCGCTCGGCCGTCAGGCGCGCCAGCGGACGCGGGCCCCGAGCGGATCCGCCGCGGCGAGCACGCGGCCGTCGAGAGCGAGCGCGAAGCCACCTGGCCATTCCGCCTCGTCGACCGGCTCGGCCCATCCGCTGTGGAGCCCCGGCGCATCGAGCGTGATCCAGCGAGCGCCGAGTGCCCGGATGGCGTCGATGAGCGCCTCCCGGCGGGCACGCGGGAGGTACGGGAGCACGCCCGGCGTCGACACGACGAGCGTCGCCTCCGATGGCGCGTCCGCGGCGAGCGCGCGGAGGGCCTCGGGATCGCCGGCATCGCCTGCGATGAGAAGAGGCGGATCGGCCGCCGCGATGTCGAGCGCCCGCGCGATCCGCTCGCGCCGCCCCTCCTCGCCCGGCCACACGAGCATCTCGAGCCAGGCGCGGTCGTGCGGGTCGCGCGGATCGCGCGGCTGCAGATCGATGCCCGCGCGCCAGACGACCTCCGGCAGCCGCAGCTCCGGCAGCGGGCCATCCCAGGTCGAGGCCAGAACGACCCCGGACGCCCGGTCGACGGGGTCGAGGCGCACGTGTCGGCCGGGCGCCGCATACCGGTACGAGTAGCGGTCGGGGTAGAGGCACAGGCCTCCCGATGCACCGAGCTCGAGGAGGGCGATCGGGCCGGGGACGAGCGAGAGCGCGGGCAGGAGCGCCGCGCAGCGCAGCGGCTCGTTCGTCTGCAGGCCGCGGATGGCGCACTCGGCGACGATGTCGTCGGCCCGCTCGCGCACGAAGCGCGCCCAGTCGGCGGCGTCGGCGTCATCCGCGGCGCCGAGCAGGCGCGTCACGGCGAACACGAGCGGCGGCTGGCGGTGCGCCGCCGGGATGCGGGCGAGCACGGCGGCCACCGTCCCGTCCTCGGCGACCCTCGCCGCCCAGTCGCCGTAGACGCGAGACCGTCCCGGCGCCTCCTCCGCGGCGAACCGGGCGAAGCGTTCGGCGACCTGCGCGACCTCGTCCATCCCCGCCATTCTGCCTTCTCCCGGCGCCCCTCCTCCGGCCCCTGCCGTCCTGCGCGGCGGTAGAATCGGGGCATGTCGTACAGGGTCGAGAAGTCCGAGGCGGAGTGGCGTGCAGAGCTGACGCCTGAGCAGTACGCGGTGCTGCGCGAGGCCGGAACCGAGCGGCCGTGGACCGGCGAGCTGCTCGACGAGGAGCGCGCGGGCCTGTACACGTGCGCCGCATGCGGCGCCGAGCTCTTCCAGAGCGGCACGAAGTTCGACTCGCACTGCGGGTGGCCGAGCTTCTACGAGTCGGTGCGGCCCGAGGCCGTCGAGCTGCTCGAGGACACGAGCCACGGCATGGTGCGGACCGAGGTCCGCTGCGCGAACTGCGGCTCGCACCTCGGACACGTCTTCCCGGACGGATTCGGCACGCCCACCGGCGACCGCTACTGCATGAACTCGCTCTCGCTGAACTTCACGCCCGAGGCGTGAGCGCTCCGCGCATGGGCTCCGCACTCGAGGCCGCCCGCGCGCGGCGCTCATCGTCCAAGGTCACCGACGAGGCTCCCACGCGCGAGGAGCTGCTGCCGCTCGTGGCGGCGGCCGGTCGCGTCGCCGACCACTCGAACCTCACCCCGTGGCGGCTCATCGAGCTGCGCGGCGACGACCGTCTGCGGCTCGGCCGCGCGATCGGCGAGGCGACAGGCGACGGACCTTCGACGAAGCCGCTGCGCGCTCCCCTGCTCATCGCGATCGTGTCGAGCCCCCGCCCGTCCGAGAAGGTGCCGGAGTGGGAGCAGGAGGCCGTCGCGTCGGGCGTGGCCCACCTGCTGAGCCTGCTCCTCGACGAGGCCGGCTGGGGTGTGATGTGGCGCACGGGCGCCTTCGTGCGCTCCCCCGCGGTCGCGAAGGCGCACGGCCTCACCCGCCGCGAGAAGCTCCTCGGATGGCTGTACGTCGGCGGGCGCCCTCCGCGCGACCGCGAGGGGTTCCGGCCCGGTGTCGACCCGGACCGGATCCTCGGCAGGATGCCGGGCGGCGAGCGCCCCTAGGTCACCAGCCCTCGGGCCGGGTGTCCTTGCCGTCGAGCCACAGCCGATCCGACGCGTCGCTGTGGGCGGTCCCGCTGCCGACGTGCTTCGCGTCGATGCGGTCGCCCTTGGTGATGACATGCACGAGCGCCATCGCGTGGCCGCGGCCGAGGCCGTAGTCGGCGGCGAGCCACTCGATGATCGGGCCCGCCTTGGTCCCGGGGCCGAAGCCGCGCTCGGCGGCGAGGTCGACGAAGGCGCGCGGCGTGACGCCGGTCTTCGTCTCGATGTTGTCGAGGTACGCCTGGAAGGACATCAGAGGAACTCCTGGATCATCGTGTCGGATGCGTGGATGCAGAGGATGCGCAGAGGTCCATCGCCCGAGTTGACGAAGCCGTGCCACACGCCGGCTCCGACGGTCGCGGTGTCGCCGGCGTGGGCGACGATCGTCTCCTCGCCCATCGTGATCGTGGCCTCGCCCGCGAGGACATGCCAGGTCTCCGAGTAGGGATGGCGGTGCAGGCCGGGCCCCTGACCCGGCTCGTTGTCGACATGGAAGAACGACACGGCCGCGCCGTGCTCCCGCCCCTCGAAGCGCAGCGTCCTGCTGCCCGGCATGCGGATCTCATCCGCCGTCACGATGCCCATGAGCGGCTCCTCTCTCTCACGACGCGACTCTCGCAGGCGCGGTTCGGCGAGGATAAGGTTTCGATGTGCATCGAAAGCTCGTCGAGTTCCGCCTGCGCCCGGACGACGTGTCGGCCATCCGATTCGGCATCTCGCCGGGGCACGAGCTCGTCCACGCGGTGCGCTCCCTCGCCCGCCCCGCGGAGAACCCGCTCCAGTGGGGATGGCTGCGCCAGGCCCGCGACGTCGTTCCGCGCCCCGCCTTCGAGCTGCTGCGGACCGTGGTCGGAGCAGACGGCTACGTCCCCGACTTCCTCACCTCTGAGCCGTCGTGGGATCTCGACCCTGTCGAGGAGGCGGCGCGCCGCCGCCGGGCTCCGCTGCGGGGGATGCAGGTCGACCTCCGCAAGCGCGTCGACCGCAGCGCGGGACGCGAGCGGACGACGCTCCTCCGACTTCTCGACGACCCGAACCGCGCGCGAGCGGCGATCGCCGACGCCGCCGACGCCGTGTGGGATGCCGTGCTCGCGCCATCCTGGTCGCAGCTGGAGCGCCTCCTGCGGGCTGACATCGTGGCACGGACGCGGGTCGTCACGACGGCCGGCATCGGCGCGATGGCGACAGCGCTCCATCCGGCCGTGGACTGGTCGGCCGACTCCGTGCGCGTCGAGCTCACGCGCCACGAGGAGACCGTCGACTGCACGGGGCGCGGCCTCGTGCTCGTGCCGTCGGTGTTCGCGCGGCGGTGCTCGGTGATCACCGAGCCGCCGGCGCAGCCGACGCTGTTCTACCCCGCGCTCGGCGTCGCCGAGGACTGGCATCGCGAGGGGGTCGCGCACGCAGCCGCACTCGGCCGGCTTCTCGGCGAGGGGCGGCTCTCGGTCCTCCTGGCACTGCGGGAGCCGCTCTCGACGAGTGCCGTCGCGACAGCGACCGGGCTCGCGATCGCGACGGCATCGCATCACCTCAGCGCGCTGCGCGGGGCGAGGCTCATCGCGTCGCGGCGATCCGGACAGCGCATGCTCCATGCGCGCACGCCGCTGGGCGAGGCTCTCCTCGCGGGCTGACCGGTCAGCGGCGCCCGGCGCGCACGGTCGCGACGACCACGCCGCCCGCGGCGAGCGCCACCGGGAGCGCGCGCTGCCACAGCGCGGGCGGCGCGGCGGGCGGCCAGACGACGTCGAGGACGACGGATGCGCCGAGCATGCCGAGCACGGACCCGAGCGTCATGAGCAGGACCCCCGTGCGCGGAGTGAGCGCCGCCGAGATGAAGATGTACGCGACGCCGAGCGCTCCGCCGAGATAGAGCCACGGCTCGCGCGGCGCGGATGCGGACACACCCGCCGTCGCGAGGTGCCAGACGGCGGCGACGGCGAGCACGGCCGTCCCGCCGATGAAGTTGACGAGCGTCGCCGCGAACGCGGAGCCGACGGCCTGGCGCAGCCGCCCGTTCGTCGCCGTCTGCCACGCGACGCCGGCCCCGACGAGGAACGGCAGGACGAGCATCCACAGCGGGGCCCGCGCCACGGCGTCTCCGGTCAGCGACACGACGACCGCCGAGAGCACGAGGGCGGCGCCCGCGACCCGCGGCAGCGTCACGGCGCTCACGCCCGCGGGGCTGTAGCCGATGCGGTCGAGCACGAGACCGTGCACGGTCTGGCCTGCCACCATGCCGACCGAGAACATGGCCACGCCGATGACGGCGACCGTGAAGCTCTGCGTCGCGACGCTGAACGCCCCCGCCGCGCCGCCCACGAGCATCCACCAGGGCACGCGGCGCTCGCGCAGGGCCGATCGGAGGGCACGGACGCCGGCACGGCCGCTCGGGAGGAGCGGCGCGAGCACGAGCAGGATGACGAGGCCCGACCCGAACGAGATGAGGGCCGCCACGAGCGCGGCGTCGAGCGCGACGCCGAGCTGCCCGTTGACGCGCGCCTGGATGGCCGTGAGGGCGCCCACGAGGACGGCGCCGCCGACGCCGATCGCGATCGCGAGCCGGTGCTTCGGCGCTCCGCGGTCCATCGCGCCTCCCCCTGCTCGTGCGACCTCGGCCATCCTACGGCGGCGCCGGGCCGCAACCGCGCGCGGTGCCTCGTCACGGCAGTGCCATGTCACGTCGCGGCACAGCGCGTCACGGGAATCGGATCCGTGGTGCGCATGTGCACGCCTGTGGCCGACACGCGCATACCGGCCCCGCGCATCCGAATCCCGGCACAGCTCGGGAGCGGCAGCCGCCGGCGGCGCGCGGTCAGGCGATCGCGCGCCGTGAGAGTCGGCGCGGGCGAGGCGTGCGGGGAGGGTGCGCGGCCTTGAGGATGGGCTTCACGTCGCGGGCGCGCTCCTCGAGCGCCGCGAGGGCGGTCGCGAGCGAGGCGAACTCGCCGATCGCGACGCCGTGGCGGTCGTGCGCGAGGTGGCGCCGGCCGTCGACCGTGACGAAGCCCGCGAACTCGCCGGCATGCGTCGCGACGAAGACGTCGTCTGCCGCCTGCTTCCAGGCAAGCGGCTCGTCGGTATGGTGAGGGTCGTCGAGGTGGGTGATGGTCATGTCGTGCTCTTCTCGTCTGAGTGCGGGCGGCCGCATGGGCATGCCCGCGATGCGGCGGCTCCGGGCGATCGCCGCTCGCATCTGTGCGAGGGGATCCGTGGATGGCCCTGAGCCGGTGAGCTGCGGCGATCGGCCGTGAGAGGCGGCGGACATCGCACTGCAAGCTCCGTCCAGTCTACCTGCAGCGGGCGGAGAAGGCCATCCGCGTGTCGCCGCGCCCGGCGATGTCGGCGCCCGCGCATAGCCTGAACGTCGTCCCGACGTCGTGACGCGCCACGCCCTTCGACCTCCAAGGAGACCCCGCCATGATGGGGACCTCGCACGCCGCCAGCGGCGCCGCCGCCTGGATCGCGCTCACCGCCACGACGCTCCCCGCCCTGGGGGCGCACGAGCTCGCGCCCGCCGCGGTGCTGCTCGGCGCGCCCATCGCGGCGGGCGCCGCCCTCCTGCCCGACGCGGATCATCACAGTGCGACGATCGCCCACTCCGTGCCCATCGCCGGGCGACTCGCGGCAGGTGTCGTCGGCGCCGTGTCGGGCGGGCACCGCAAGGGCATGCACTCGCTGCTCGCCGTGCTCGGCGTCATCGTCGGCATGCGCTTCCTCGGGGAGGTCGTCTGGCACCCGGACGGCTCGGCCGAGCCCTACCACCTGGGCGTCGCGATCGCGGTCGCGGCGTGCACCGCCTTCGCGCTCAAGGTGCTGCGGATCGCGCGACGGTGGCCCCTCGCGTGGGCGGGTGGCGCGGCGCTCGGCGCGGCGGCCGGCTTCCTCGCCCCCGCGCAGACCTCCTGGCTCCCCTGGTGCGTCGGGGTCGGATACCTCGCGCACCTCGCCGGCGACCTCCTCACGACCGGCGGCATCCCGCTGCTGTGGCCCATCCGCGTGCGGGCTCCCCGGTGGGCGCGGCGCACGCCGCTGCTCCGCCGGGTGTGGCTGCGCGGCGGCGGCATCGCGGTGCCGGTTCTCGGCGACACGGGGTCCTGGCGCGAGCAGGCGCTCTTCGCCGCGCTCAGCTGCTACGCCCTGTGGGGCGTCGCGGCCGAGGCGACCGCTGTCCTCGCGGGAGGGATGTGAGGACGTTTGTTGACATGCGTAACTAAGTCGCGGTAGGACTTCTGTGGGCACCGACGCCCACCTGAGGAGGTTCGCCGATGAACAGCACCCCCGCGCCCGCCTGGGCGCAGCCATCCCGTCGCGTCCGACCGCGACGACGCGGCAGGCGCGCCGCGGTCGCCGTCGCGCTTGCGCTCGGCTTCGCCGCTCCGCTCGCCGTGACTCCGGTGGCGCACGCCGCCCCCATCGCGGCCGAGGTCGACCTGGTCGACCCGGACGCGACTCCCGAGACGCGCTCGCTCTTCGCGTACCTGCGCGACATCGACGCAGAGGGCGTCCTGTTCGGACACCAGGAGGACCTGTACTTCGGGGAGTCCTTCCCCACGCAGGACGGCACGTCCTCCGACACCCTCACCGCGACGGGCGACCATCCGGCCGTCATCGGATTCGACACGCTCGAGACCGCGGGCATGCCGCTCGCCGAACGCGAGGCGAAGGCGCAGCAGCTGGCCGCGAACATCCGCCAGGCGCACGACGTCGGGGCGATCAGCACTCTCACGATCCACATGGAGAACCTCGCGACCGGCGGCGACTTCTACGACACCTCGGGCGACGCCCTGCGCGCCGTCCTCCCCGGCGGAGCGCAGCACGATGCGCTCCGCGCGTATCTCGATCGCATCGCCGCGACCGCGCATGCCGCCGTCGCCGCCGACGGCACGGCCATCCCGATCGTGTTCCGCCCGTGGCATGAGAACGCAGGCTCGTGGTTCTGGTGGGGCGCGGCGTTCGGCCTGCCCGGCGAGTACGCCGAGCTGTTCCGCTTCACGGTCGAGTACCTGCGCGACGTGAAGGACGTGCACAACCTCCTGTACGCGTTCTCGCCCGGGGGCGGGTTCGGCGGCGACGAGGACCTGTACCTGCGCACATACCCCGGCGACGACTTCGTGGACGTGCTCGGCTACGACGTCTACGACAGCTCGGGCGCCGCGCAGAGCTTCCGGGACGGGCTCGTCGCCGACCTCGGCATGATGGGCCGGCTCGCGCAGGCGCGCGGGAAGATCAGCGCGCTGACGGAGTTCGGCATCTCGGGCGGCGTGCGCCCCGACGGCGAGAACGCGAACGTGACGTGGTTCACGGATGTGCTCGACGCGATCATGTCGGATCCCGACGCGGCGCGGACCGCCTACATGATGACGTGGGCGAACTACGGCGGCGACTCGACGCCCTACTTCCCGGTCGAGGGCGAGATGCTGCCCGACTTCCAGGCGTACCACGACGACCCGCGTACGTTCTTCGCCGACGATCTCGCGGGCGTCTACGACGCCGAGACCGCGTCCGTCGCCTCGGCCGCTGCGCACCTCGCCTCCCCCGCCGACGGCGCGCGCGTGGTGGCCGGGCCCGTCGAGCTGCGCGCATCGGTGACGGGTCACGCGGCCGATCGCGTGACGGTCACGACCGACGCGGGAGAGGTGATCGAGCTCGCGGCCCCGGCTGACGGCGGAATGTGGTGGACCGGGGCGTGGGAGGTCGCCCCCGAGCAGCTCGACAACACGTCGCACGGGCTGACCCTGCGCGTGTTCGCGGGCGGCGCCGAGGTGGAGACCACGGCGTCGACCGTCGTCCTCGGTCCCGAGCCGGTGCTGCCGCTCGGCGTCGTCGACGACTTCGAGTCCTACGACGCCGACGCCGCCCTGCAGAGCAGGTGGGTGCCCCAGAACGCGAACGTCCTCGAGCTCGCCCGCGCGGCCGAGGGCGACGCGGTCGGAGGCGGAGAGGCCGCGATGCGGCTGTCATACTCCTTCGCGACGCAGTCGTACACGGGTGCTGGCCGGCCGGTCTCGGGCGACTGGTCGTCGTTCTGGGACTTCCAGGCGTGGATCGATCCCGACGCGTCCGGCAACCGACTCGTCCTCCAGCTCGTCGCCGACGGCGTCGCCTTCGAGGCCTACCCCTCCCTCGCCGGCGACGACCCCTACCTCGCCACCATCCCCTTCGCCGACTGGCGCCCCGCTCCCTGGGACACCGCCAACGCCGACCGCCGCCTCACGCCCGAGGCCCTCGCCCACGTATCGCAGTTCAGCGTGTTCGTCAACGCAGCCGACGCAGGCGCCGTCGAGGGCTCCATCGTCGTCGACGAGCTCCGCGCGGTCGAGGGCACGCCCCCGCCGCCGGTCTACGTCGACGTCGAACGCGACGACCCCGACTACGCCGCGATCGCGTGGCTGCACGACGAGGTCGTCGATCTCGGCGACGCGAACGGCCGCTTCCACCCCACGCGCCCCGTGACGCGTGCCGAGGCGACGCACGCACTCGCGGCGTACCGGGAGGATGCCCCGGCGGTCGACGGCACGGCGAAGGCTCCCGTCGAGCGCGCCGAGCTCGCCCACGCGCTGTGGGAGCTCGCGGGCGCGCCGACGCCCGCGGAGCCCGCCGACTTCGACGATGTGCCGCCGGCCCATCCGTCGGCCGAGGCGATCGCGTGGGTCACGCAGAACAGCATCGTCGAGCCCGCAGGTGACGGCCGCTTCGGGATGCGCGGTCCCGTGACGCGGGCGGAGCTCGCCCGCGCCCTGCGGGCCTTCGACGCGGCCCCGGGCACGGAGCCGCCGACCACCCTGTTCGACTTCGCGGACGGACCGCAGGGGTGGGCCGCGAACGGGGCCATCGACGCCGCGGACGGACGCCTCACAGCCGACCTCGCGGAGAGCGGATGGATCTGGGCGACCGGCTCGTGGGACCTCTCCGGCCGCTCAACGCTCGTCATCGACGTCGCGGAGACGACCGGCACGTCGATCGGCCTCGCGCTGCAGGCCGGCCCCTCGTGGAGCTGGTGCGAACTGCCCGCCGGCGACCCTGTCTCCGGCGGAGCGTCGGTCGCGATCGACCTCGGCGCGCTGTCATCCGAGTGCCGCGGTCAGCTCGGCGACGTCCGCGGCGTCAACCTGCGCCTCGACGCGGGGCAGCACGCGATCGACACCATCCGCGTGCGCTGAACGCGGCTCGCGCCCGGATCATCCGCTGACCGAGCGGATGGCCCGGGCGCGGCCGAGTGATGGTGCCGGCTGCCAGGTTCGAACTGACGACCCCCTGTCGCGGACGGCGCTCATTGCACTCGAACACATACGCACGCAGGGGCTATCAGAAACTACGTGCGGCCAGGGCTTTAGATGCGGTTCGTGACCACATGGACATACCTGAGCTATCAGGCGCGTACGGTGCCGTCTTAGACGAATCTTGGACGCACCCGCGCGATCACGCGCGGAGGCCTATGCTCGGCCCCGTGTCCGACTTCCTCGCCGCTGCCGTCGAGCCGCACTGCCCGAGCTGCGGCAGCGTCCTGCACGAGCACCCGCGCGGATGGCTCTGCCACGGGTGCAGGGTCGAGTGGCCCCGCGAGCTCATCACACCGGAGGAGTGACCCGGCGAGCGCAGGTCATGCGGGGCGGTCCCACGCGGTCGGCGGGCGGACGCCGGTGCCGAGCACGACGCCGTAGTTCGGCTTGTCGGCGGTGCCGCCGAACACGGCTGCGCTCATCGCGGTCGCGAGGCCCTTGTCGGCGTTCGCTCGGACCTCGGCGGCGATCGCGGCGGAGTGCTCGGCCGGGACGTAGCCGCACGTGATCCTCTCGTCGCCGGCTGCGAGGTCGACGCGGACCGCGTTGCCGTTCGTGCTGTGCGGGTTCTTGGGCTCCCATGCGAGGATCGCGGCGAGGTCGCGCCCGGCGATGCTCACGGCTCGCGCGATGCCGACGTAGTAGCTCGCTTCGCCGCGCACCTCGAGGCGGTCGAGGGCGAGCTCGGCGACGCCGGTGATCGGCTTCGGTGCGTAGTCGGCGTAGGCGCGGTCGCGCTCGGGCGCGACGCGCTTGAAGAACCACCACAGCGCGACGCCGACGAGCGCGAGGGCGAGGACGGGCCCGACCGCTGGCACCTGCGAGACGAGCGACGCGACGAGGACGACGAGGACCCAGAACACCCAGGCCGGCAGCTTGAAGGGGTAGCGCTTCACGCTCCGCATCCTAGGGGCGTCGCGCAGTCCGAACCGCGCGCAATTCTTGTCTAGTCCCACTTGACTTGATCTGTCTATCCCCGATAGACTAGCCTCATGGTCAGCGAGCAGCCCACACGCAAGGTCATCAAGACCCTCACCGACGCCGGATGGCGCCCCGTCCGTACGGTCGGAAGCCACACGACGTGGCAGGGCCCGAACGGCACGAGGTTCCCGCTGCCGGATGGGCACAAGGCGATCAGCCCCGGCGTCTACCGGAAGCTGCTCAAAGCGATGAAGGAGGACGAGCGATGAGCCACCACTACACCGCCACCGCGACCCGCGAGGGGTCGTGGTGGATGGTCTCGATCCCCGAGCTCGACGGCCTCACCCAGGCGCGTCGCCTCGCCGAGGCCGAGCTCATGGCGCGCGAGTGGATCGCCGCCACGCTCGACGCCGAGCTCGACGACGTCTCAGTCGACCTCACCGTCGAGCGCGTGGGCGAGATCGACGTCGCCGAGCGACTCGCGAAGATCGCGGAGGAGCGCGCGCAGGCGGCCGAGCTCGAGCGCCAGGCCGCGGCCGACGCTGCGGGCCTCGCGAAGGATCTCGCCGCCCAGAAGCTCACCGTGCGCGACATCGGCGCAGTGATCGGCGTCAGCCACCAGCGCGCCCATCAGCTCGTGCAGGCGGCAAGCTGATGGGCTGGTTCTTCCGCAAGTCCAAGAAGGTCGGCAAGAGCACACGCGTGAACGTCTCCGGCCGCGGTGCCTCGGTGTCCAAGAAGGTCGGGCCGATCACCATCTCGAGCAGGGGCAACATGAGCTTCCGCCTCGGCAAGGGCATCGGGTTCCGCAAGAAGCTCTGGTGACCGCCGCCGAGCGCGACGTCCGAGCGCAGGAGTAGGGTCGCGGCCATGTCCGAAGGCCTCTCCCCCGACGTCGCGCTCGGCGTCCGGCTCTCCGCGATCATGTCGCGCGCGCGATGGACGCGCGACGCCGGCCCCGTCCTCGAGGAGCTCTACCGCGTCGCGGGCGACCGGCTCGACGTGCTCGCAATGGAGGCAGGCACGTGGGCCGGCTTCTACGACTCGCCCTCGACGCACGAGGGGCGATCGTCACAGGTGCTCGTCGACGCGCTGCGGACGATCCCGGGCGTCGAACCGTGGATCGAGGTCGGGCGCCGACGTCGCAGCGCCGGGAGTCACGGCGCACCTCGGCCGGGGATAGACACGCCGCCGCGCGCCGGCTGACTGGGAACGCCCCCGGGGCGCGATGCGCCACCGGGGGCGGCGAGTGAGAACGCTGGGGACGAACCACCCGCAGCGACGAGCGATGTCTGGGGCAGCTCTCGTCGCGACAACGACCCATCTCGGTCCGTGGGCCGATGCCGATTGTATTGACAACACCCGTCGAGATTCGAGCGGACTGCTCGGGTAGGTGGCGGCTCCGCTCCCCGGGCCCCTCCCGTCTGGGCGGACGAAGGCGCCCGCCCAGACGGGAGGCGCGCGGAGACTCCCCAGAAGCCTCGCTCGCGCGCTCGGGCCAGCGAGCCCCCAGAGCTCACCAACCGCAACACCATAGAGCACTGTCCTGACCCGCTGATACGCCCCACGACGAAACGCCCCCTCCCGGGGAGCCAGCCGCCGCGGAGGCGTCTGTAGCTCACCCAGGAGGGGGCGTGGTGTGTTCGGCCGCGAGACGCGGCGTCAGGGCTTGTCGAAGGGCGGCTCGTCGGAGCGCGCGCGAGCGGCCGAGCCATCGGCGAGGTTCGCCTGCTCCGTCTTCGCGGGCGCCGTCGGCGCGGCTTGGGTGACGTACTCGACGGGGGTCTTCGTGGAACCGAGGAAACCCTCGACCCACGGCCAGCGCTTCGCAAGCCAGCGCACGGTCGCGTAGTAGCCGACGATCACGGCGGCGGTCGCGACGAGCTCGAGCACGCGCGCGACCTCGATGCCCGCGGCCTGGTCGAGCCAGGCGAGCGCGTCGCCCACGGCGGGGACGAGCGCGATGAGCTGCGCGAGGACGAGACCGACGAGCGCGGGCACGCCAGTTCGGATGGCCGCGATGACGCGGTCGTTGTTCAGCATGGTCAGTCCTTTCGGGACGGGTACGGGGGCAGGTGGTGAGGTCCGAGGCACGGGGCGTCGATGATCACGCGACGGTGCACGGCGAGGGACTCCTCGACGATGCGAGCTCGGCGCGCCGCGTCGTCCTCGGCGGCCTCGGACGCTTCGGCGCGCGCGATCGCGCGATCGCGTTCTTGGATGGCCTTGTCCACCTCGGCGCGGCGCTTCTGCAGCTGGCCCGCGCGGGCGTCCTTGGCCCAGTCGAGCAGCTTGACGAGCACGCCGCTGACAGCGGAGGAGGTGAGCAGGAGGGCGAGGAGCTGGGGCCACTCCATGTCACCTCCGGGGCTCGAAGCTGTACTTCCTGATCAGCAGCCACCGGATCGCGAACGGGGTCGCGGCGAGCGCGATCATTCCGAGCTGCGTCAGCCGTGACCCGTTCGAGGTCAGGTGGAGGCTGAGCACGACGATCGCGTATACGCCGAGGCCTGCGACGGCGAGCGTGATCGAGAGTCGCTCGGCCCACCACCAGCCGGGGAACACGGTGAGCAGGCCGCCGAATCCGCCGGTGATGAGGAGCACGGACCATGCGACGGTGAGCGCTGCGCCGAGGACGCCCTCGATGCTGTTGGGCGGGTCGAGGAGCGTGGCGATGCCGGTCCCGAGCGTGACGGCGTAGACGAAGGCGTAGGCGAGCTTGAGGTGCCGGGGCTCGCTGATGGATGCCCAGACCCGGCGCACGGACTTCACGTCCGGGCTCCGTACGATCGGGCGACGACGAGCGCGGCTCCGGCGATCCCGAGCGCCCACGCGGTGAGGGCCGCGGCCGCGAGGAGCGCTGCTCCCCGGGCCACGGCCTGGCGCTGCACCATGGGTCAGCCTCGCGTGTAGCGCTTGCGGTACGACACCTTCGCGAGCTGGATGCCGTTCTCCGCGTTGTCGACCATGATGCGGCCGCGGACGGGCTTGGCGCCGCCGAAGCTGTAGATGTCGACGTACTGGCCTCGGCCGTGGAGGATCACCTTGTCGCGCGCGGCGATCTGCTTCCAGTGGCCGTCCGCCTGCTTCTCCTCGTAGATCGCCCACACCGACGCGGACTCGCGCTCGGCCGGGCCGGTGAAGACGAGGTCGAGGACGATGGTGCCCTCCTCGGACTGTCCGGCGCCCGTCTCGGCGAAGCTGTGCATGCCCTTCTGCAGCTGGATCGGCCAGGCCTGCCCGGGCTTTCCGTCGAGGCCCTGCTTGAGGGTCAGGCTCTTGCTCTCGTGCATGTCGTCCTCCTCGGACTTGTTCGCGTTCGGCGCGGATGCGCCCTGGTCTTCTGCGTTGGCCGCGGCCATGTAGGCGATCGGCTCGAGCGAGTTCCACGCGGGGTCGCGGATCTCGAAGTGGGAGTGCACGCCGGTGCTGTTGCCGGTCGTGCCCATCAGGCCGATGAACTCGCCCTGCCGGACGTGCTGGCCCTCGCGGACGGCGAGCCACGCGTGGTGCATGAGGCGGATGCTGTCGCCGTTCGGGCGGCGGATGCGCCCTTCGTTGCCCGCGCCGCCGTTGTAACGCGCGAGGGTGATGATGCCGTCGCACGGCGCGACGACGCGCTCGAACCCGACGAGGTCGATGCCGTGATGGAACGTCGCGGGCCGACCGGTGACGGGGTGCGTGCGCGGGCCGTAGAACGACGTGACGGTGGGGCGGACGCTCGATCCGTCCGGCCAGACGAGGGCGGGCATCAGGCGTCCTCCCCGTCCTCGTAGCCCTCCACGACGAGCTCGCCGTCCTCGAGGTACGCGAGGTCGTCCGATCCGTCGGGGTAGATGACGATCACGCGGTCGGTGTCGGCGAGCGCCTCGCGGATGAGGCGGTCGCACTCCGCGCCGTGCGCGTCGGTCTCGGCCTCGGTCGCGAGCTCGGGGATCGCGGGCAGCTGCACGCGCTTGATAGCCATGACGGCTCCTCTCTCGAGCCGCTCGGGCCCGGGAACGCGAGAAGCCGCCCCCGAGGTCGGGGACGGCTTCTCGATGGATGGATGGCGCCGAGCTACTGCTCGACGTGAGGGAACCCGGTGACGAAGAACAGGACGTTGGTCGCTGTGCCGAGGTTCGAGGGGATCGACGCGTAGCGGAACGTCACCGAGGTCAGCACCGGTGTGTCGGTCGGCACGTAGCGGTGCATCGTGCCGACGACCATCGACGAGGTCGACGAGACACCATCAGCCCCGATCGTCCCGGTGACACCGCGCGCAGTGTCGAGCGCCGTGGTGAGGTTGAACGACGCGGACTTCCACGCGGTGGTCGGTGTCACCGTCGCGTTGAACCGCTGCGTCACGGGCAGCTGGGCCCGCCACACGCCGCCGACGTACTCGACGTCGAATCCGAGCGTGGTGTCGAACCAGACGATCCCCTCGCGCGTGTGCGGGTACGCGAGGCGCTGCGCCGTGGTGCCGATCAGCTGACCCGGGCGCGACTTGAGCTCGCCAGCGATCCGCTGCGCGAGCGCCGTGATCTGAGATGCGAGGCTCACCGCGCACCCCCGATCGCGGCGAGCGCTACGCCGGCGCGGGGTACCCGATCACCTGGACCGACCACGTGATGTCGCCGGCCGAGGTCATCAGCGCGGTGGTCGCGAGGTCGACTTGCGTGATCTTCGTTCCGCCCGGGTGCGAGACCGTGCCGATGGGCATGACCGACGTGGAGACGGAGATACCGATCGGCGAGGCCGTCGCGAGCCACGGCCGGGTGCCGTCGATCGGCGTCGTGAGCGTGACCGTGCCGCGAGCCCGGGTGTTCACCGACGTGGTCTGCACGATGTTCACCGTCTGCACGATGGGCCGGTCCTTGAGCGGCTTGATCTCCTGAGCGATGCGGGTCGCGAGCTCGGCGACGCGCGACGCCAGGCTCACCGCACGCCTCCAACCGCGAGACGAGCGCGCCGAGACGCGTGGGGCCCATTAGAAGCCCCCCCCCGAAAATCGGGGTACCCGGAGGCTACGTCGTGATGATCACGAGCGAGATCGCCGACATCGTGCCGGAGCCGTTCGCCTGCACGATGCCATCCCCGAATGCGGACACTCCGCGTGTCGGGACGAAGTTCGGCGAGTACGCCACGCCGGCCTGCCGCGAAGGCGGACGCAGTCCGGGCTGCAGGGTGAAGAGGTTCTCCCCCGCGGCCGGGCTGATCGCCGTCGAGTAGATGGCCTGCAGCGTGACGACGTTCCCGATCTTCTGCGCGCGAATGCCGGCGGGCGGATACGCCGCCCCCGGCATGATCACGGCCGCGTCCGTGAGGATCGGCGAGAAGCGGGTTCGGAACTCGTTCGCGATCCGCTGCGCGAGCGCAGTCACCTGCGATGCGAGGCTCACCGGACACTCCCCGCGGCGAGCGCCCGAAGGCGAGGTGCTGGTCGAGTGCGGAGAGGCCCATTAGAAGACCCCCCCCCCCGAAAATCGAGGGTGCGGAGGTCAGGTGCCCGGCGTGATGAACACCGCCGTGAACCGGGCGATCTGCGCGGTTCCCGACACGAAGCCCGTCACCGACCCGTCGACGGCGACGCGCACCGTCCCGGCGAGCGGCCCGCCCGATGCGATCAGCACGCCCCACGTCTGCACCGCGGGACGGTACCCCGACGCGAACGTGCCGAGCTCGATCTGCCCCGTCACGGAAACCGGCGCCAGCTCGATCGTGGCCACGCACAGTCCGCCCACTTTCCGGATGTGCCGACTGAACACCGGATACCCCGCGGCCGGGGTGTAGGTGCTCGAGGTGATTGGGCCGAACCGAGCGGCGAACTCCTGGCCGATGCGCGTGGCCAGCTCGGAGACCCGCTGCGCGAGACTCACTGCGCGATCCCCGAGACGCGAGCTCGCTGGCGACGGAGGACGTGAAGGCGGCCATCAAAGCCCCCCCCCCGCGAGAATCGGGTTGGGTCGTCGGGGCGGCCTCAGGCATGCGCGTGGTGCGTGTCATGTCGGCTCCTTTCAGATGATGACGGTGATCGTCGACAGCGGAGTGCCGTCAGCGAGCAGGGTGGCGATGGTGGAGGTCTGCGGCTCCTGCACGCGCGGCTCCCACGCGGCGATCGCGTAGGCGATCTCGCCGGCGTCGAGCTGGACGGAGCCGAGCTGGTCGATCAGGCCGTAGTTCGGCAGCGCGGCGCGCTCCCCGACCCGGGTGGACAGTAGCGACCGGACGGACTGGGCGAGGTCGGCCGGGCTGTCCTGCACGAGCGTGCGGAAGCCGCCGGCGGGCGTGAGCTCGAGCGGGAGCCGGAGGGTGGCTGCCATGGTGCTCTCCTATTCGTCGACGGACACGATCCACGGGCCCGTCGAGGTGAAGACGAGCAGGACGTGCATGCCGGGCGCGATCGGGCCGGAGGCGGTCGCACGCGGCCCGCGGCAGGGCCCCACGGGGTGGTCGGAGGACTGGCCGACCGGGGTCGCGAACACGCCCGCCTCGCTGATCGCCGTGACGACCGCGTCGGTGGGCGCGAGCGGCACGGCCGGCGACCGCCTGCGCACGAGGTCGTCGAGGCTCACGGCGCGGCGAGCGCCGTGTTGAACGCGGCGACGAAGTCGGTCTCGGTGTTGCCGACGTCGAGCGCGGACGGCACCCCGAGCTGGTTGCGGGCAGCTGCGGCGTCCGCCCCTCCCGTGCCGCCGTTCGCGACCGGCAGGACTCCCCTGACGCCAGGGCGCGGGGAGTTCTGCAGGGGCGACGCGGCCTCGGTGCTCTCGAGGTTCACGAGCAGGGACGGGGCGACGCTCAGGCCGGTGCCGCCGTTCGCGACGGGAAGCGGGCGCGTCGACATCGCGTTGACGACCCACTCCCAGTCGCCGGCGGTGCCGGAGAGGTTCACCTCGAGGCGCGACGTGGTGAGGTTGAAGATCACCATGCCGCGCCAGAGGTTCGTGAGCACGTCGCGCTCGGCCGTCGTGACCGCCCGGATGCCGGGCGTCTGGTCGATCGCCTCGGCGAGCACCTGGATGTCGGAGCGCGGCTTGTCCGGGTCGGGCGGCTCGGGGAACGGGTACCCCTTGCTGGTGGTCGTGGCCATCGTCACTCCTCCGCGTTCTCGTAGGTGCCGGCCGTGGCTTCGGCCTCGGCGTAGGTGCCGGCGACGTCCTCGGCCTCCTGGTACGCGTGCGGCGGGAAGAACACGTACGTGAAGGTCATGCCGGCGGGCCGGTGGCGCTCGGCGAGCGCGGTGATCGTGTCCCGCGTCGTGCCGGGCTTGTAGTCCGACTCGTACACGCGGATCACCGCGTGCCACGGGTTCGGGTCGCGTTCCGACACCTGCACGCGCTTGAGACCCGTCAGCGCCGTGCGGATGGACTCGAGCAGCGCGCGGTAGGTGCCGGCGCGCCAGGTCGGTCGGGTGCGGATCACCTCGCGCTGCTGCTCAGGCGTGAGCGTCGGGTCCGGGGTGACGCCCACGAGCTGCGCGATCCAGGCCGGGTCGGTGCGGTCGAGGTCGAACGCGACCGGCCAGCCCGCGGCGGTCGTCCCGGCGAGCTCGTCGGTGCGCGCGACCGGGTCCGTGAGCGCTTCGACGAGGGGCGCCAGGAGCGGGCCCGCGTTGCGGCGGAAGCCCGCGCCGAGCGCGAGCAGCACCCGGTCGGAGAACGCGCTCACGATGCCGCCACCGTGACGGTCGCGTTCACGAGCGCGCCAGGCCCGGCGAGCGCGACGTCGGCGGTTCCGCCGTTGAGGGTGATCACGTCGATGGCTGCCACGCCGGGGACGTTCGCGACGACGATCGCGACGTCGAGGGTGCGCAGCACCGTCGTCTCCACCCACTGCGACGGGTCGCCGCCGCTGCCCCACGCGGCGGGCGAGAGCGCCGCCGTGACCGCCTCGGCGACCGCGGCCTGCACTCCGGCGGGCTCGTGGGTCGCCGCGGCCGTCACGGTCACGTTCACCGCGACGGCGGTGCGGGTCGGGTTGATGATGTTGACCACGAACCCGACCTCGCGGATGTCCTCGATCGCCGCGCGCAGGCGGTCCACCTCGAACGCTGCGAGGTTCCCGCCCGCCGCGTTCACGGGGATCAGAGTGACGGTCCGGTCAGCAGGGACGCTCGGGTTGGCCGGGTCGTAGCGGTCGAGCGCGAGCGCGCGGCGGACGCCGGGCACGGTGCCCGCGAACCGGGCGAGGTCGGCGGCGCGCACTCCGCCGGGCTTGAGTGTCGCGAGCCACGCGGTGAAGCGGGACAGGAACGCCGGGAGCGTCTCCGCGCCCTCGCCGCCTGTCGCGGCCGCGGTGAGCGTGGCTGAGACGAACACGGGCGACACGGTCTGGATCGAGGCGGGGACGCCGGCACCGCCGACGTTCCACTCGTCGCCCGCGTCGTACGCGAGGAAGTCGACCGTCACGTCGCCACGCCAGTACCCGGCGGACTCGCCTGCGGCGACCTGCGTGAACGCGGCGACGCGCTGCACCTGAGCGGGCACGACGAACGCCTGCCCGTTCACGGCGATCGTGAAGCCCGCGGGGACGGTCACCGCGCGCGAGAACGGCTCGGTGCCCGCGGACGGCGGCAGTTGGGCGGTGAGCTTCACGGACGGGAGCACGGCCTTGGTTCCGGCGATCGGCTCGAAGCCGAACGCCGCCGCGACGCCCGCGGCCGCGTAGTCCGCAGCGTGCACCGCGGCCGCGTTCACCTCCGCGAGCTGGAAGGCGATCTCCTCGGCGAGCGCGACCTCGGGTGCGCCCTCGGTGGGGAGCCATCCGGGGATGCGCGCGGCGATGCCGGAGAGGATGCTCGTGCCGATCTGCTTGTGGTCGACGGGAAGGGGCAGCGGCTCCCAGGGCATGGGTCACACTCCGATCGTCTTGGGTCGTGTCAGCTGCACTCGGCCGGGTGCGATGTGCGGGATCTCGCGTTCCCACTCGTGGACGAGCCAGGGGCCGTCAGCGGGGCCGCTGCCGTAGAGCTCGACAACGGAGCCGGCGTCAGCGGTCCAGGTGTCGTCGACCTCGAACGACGCGCGGTCCTGTGGCTGCGCGACGTCGAGGGTGAAGGTGATGCGGCCGCGGACGGCTCCGCGCGAGCTCGTCACGCGGGCGCTCGGGGCTCGGGCGAGGAGCGTGGCGTCGGAGGCGATGATGAGGCGCCTGCCATCGGAGAACGCCCGCGCGCCGAGGCGGTCGGCGAGCGCGGAGATCTCCCGCCAGGAGTCGGTCTCCTCGAGCAGGGAGCGGCCGGCGCCCTCGACGTGCACCTGGCCGATCGCGGCCTCGACGTCGACGGGCACGCCCGCCTCCGCGCAGTACCGGCCGATGATGTCGGATGCCGGGAGCGCGACCTGGTACATGATGCGGCCGCGCTGGGCACGCAGCGCCGTGGCGATCGCGTCCTCGTACACGAGTCGCACGACCGCGCCGGTGCGGCGGATCGCGACGAGCTGCCAGTCGCGGCCCGCGGCCGTCGCGGTGCGTGCCTCGGTGAGCTCGGCGGCGAGGTGGATCTCGGGGAGCGCGACGGTGAGGGTCGACGCGCCGAGGATGCGGGTGCGGACCTTCGCCGATGTGGCCGCCGCGACGAGGTCGAGGCGGGGCCCTGAGGGGGTGGTGATCGTGAGGGCAGATGCTTTCACGACCACCACCTCCCTATTCGTTGAGGGCCTCGCGGAGAGCTTCCGCGTACCCCTCGGGTGTGACAGGGACGCTCTCGGTGAGCGTCAGGGTCACGTCCTGCTGGATACGCTGCCCGTCGTCGGCGGTCACGAACTCGCCCCAGTCGACACCGGTGATCGCCCAGTTGACGGACAGCGGGACGCGCACGTTGCCGGACACCCTGACGAGGGTGGGCGGGTTGTGCTCGCCGGTCTTCCGGCGACCCGCTGACGCCCAGTCCTGCAGCGCGCGGATCTCGCCCTCGACGGTGTACTCCCATCCCGGGAGGTACCGGTCGAAGCGGAGCGGGAGCGTGTAGGTGCGGAGCGGCTGCTCCGTCCACACGAGGATCGGCTCGCGCAGGCGCCGCGGCACTTCCTTCCACCCGCCGACTCCGCCAGCGAGCTTGTCCGTGCCGATGAGCTTGAGCGTCATGTACGGCAGGCCGGGGAGGAGCGCCGTGATCCGCACATTCAGGTCGCGGGTCACAGGCGCGCCTCCTCGTCAGCTGCTTCCTCGAGCACCGTCTCCGCGATCACCCGGCCGTCCGGGAGGACAACCTGGATGATCGTCGGTCCGCCACGCGTCGCGCCGACCTCCACCTCGACGTCCTCGAGCGAGGACGAGATGTCGGAGGCGCTCTGCCCGGTGAAGACCGGCACCTGCGGGTACACGTACCCGTCAGCGCCGGGGACGAAGAACTCGGGGACGCCGGCGTCGCCGACGACGTACCCCTTGCCCTTCTTGACCGGCCCGCCGTTCGCGAGCATCGGGAACACACCGCCATCGCTCATCGCGAGGTGGATGTGGTTGTAGTGCTGCGCCTGCACCGCCGGGGACCATCCCGCGAACGGCTGCCCGTTGAGCAGCTGCCGCGATCCGGCCGGGGTGTAGATCAGCTCCGACGCGTTCGGGAACAGCGCGGCGACCTTGTTGAAGGTCTCCATCGTGGCGGGGATGAGGTCGATCGCGCGCCCGAGCGCGTGGTACGACTGCCCGCCGTTGACGGTGCGCGAGCCGGGCCGGTAGTTCGACGTCATGACGATGCCGGGGTCAGCGGCCTGGACCATCGCCCACATGGCCTCCCAGCCCATGCCTGCCGTCCCGGTGCCTGCCCGTCCGCCGCCGGTGAACATGCTGACCATGGACTCGACGAGCATGATCGGCAGCTCGCCGACCGCCCGCTGGAAGACGTTCCCGCCTTCCCCGAGCAGCGGCCGCAGGATGCCATCGATGACGTGCTTCTGGATCGCGCCAGCCGGGTCGGTGAGGAAGTCCCCGGCGAGCGACGCGGCCGACGTGATCGTGTCCCAGATCCCTGCTCCGAAGTCACCGATCGCGCCGAACACGCCGCCGTCCGCGAACTTCTGGCCCTTGCGCGCGGCCGCGTTGAGGCGTTCGACGCCCGCGGGCCCACCCACGGCGCGGGTGAACTCGGGGCGCATGATCGCCTCGCCGCCGCTGAGCGCGAGGAAGCCCGCGGTGGGCGAGTAGAACTGGTGCACGTCGCGGCCCGGCGTGTAGCCGGGCATGACGCCACCCTCGGCGAACTCGACGAGTCCGGCCTTCGGGAGCTTGAGGTCCTCGAGGCCGAGGTTCCCGACGACGTCGTTCCAGAACGACCGGAGGCCGTTGTTCCACACCGTGTCGAGGATGAAGTTGATCGGGTTCGCGGCCGCGGCCTTGATCCCGTTCCACGCCGTCTCGATCGCCTTCGCACCATTCTGGAAGCCGAGGACGATGAGGTCGACCCCGTCCCGGAACGGCTTGAAGACGTTCGTGTCGATCCACGTCCACACGACGCCGAAGGCCTCCTGCACCGCGGTCCAGATGGCGGTCAGCTGGTCGCGCGCGGAGCCCGACCCTGTGATCAGGGACGAGATCCAGTTGATGCCGACCGACACCCACTGAACGACCTTCGTCAGCCACCCGACGAGGGTGCCGAGCGCGCCGACCGCGAGCTGCAGGATCGGCGGGATGAGCTCCATCACGACCGGCAGGAACGCGCTCATCAGGCCGATCAGCGGGGGCAGCAGCACCCCGACGAGCGGGATGAGCGCGTTGACGATCGGCATGAACGCCAGGCCCAGGTCGAGCACCGGCGGCAGCAGCGGCATGATCATCATGAGCAGCTGCCCGGCGAACTGAGCGAGGGTCGTGATCAGCGGGGCCGCCATCGTCAGCGACGTGACGAGTGCGCCGCCGATCCCCTGCGCGAGCTGCATCACGGTCGGCATGAGCCCGGTGACCGCCTCGACGAGCGCGCCGGAGAGCATCGTCGCGACGGGCATGAGCGCGGGGACGAGCTGCTGCAGCACCTGCATCAGCGCGCCGCCGAGCGTCGTGGCCAGCAGCCCGAACATCTCGCCGAGCTGCGGGAGCACCGGCTGGATGGCGGTGAGGATCAGCGACAGCGGCGAGAACGCCTGCCACAGCGCGAGCAGCGGCGTCACGAGCGGGCCGATCGTCTCGCCCAGCCCGCCGAACCACTCGACCGCGCGGCCGAGCACGTCGGCGATCACAGGCGAGAGCTCCTGCGTCTTCGTCGCGAGGGAGCCCATGGCCCCGCCGACGAGGTTGAAGATCGCGGTGCCGAGCGGCTCGAGCGCGGCGAGCGCGTTGTTCTTGATGAGCTGCCACGATTCGGCGGCGTCGGCGGTCTCCTTGCCGACGCTGAGGATGGTGTCCCCGGTGGCGCCGGTGGCGGCCATGAGGTCGTCCATGCTCAGCACGCCGGACTGCAGCGCGCCGACGAACTGCGACGCGCCCTTGGTGCCGAACACCTGCGAGGCGAGGTCGAGCGCGGCCGCGGTGTCGCCCGTGTCGACGTAGCCCTGCAGCTCGGAGGTGACGCGCTTGAACGCGTCGGCCGGCTGCTCGCCGTCGCGGGCGAGGTTGACGAGGCCCTTCGACAGGCCGCCCATGACCTGGTCGGCGTTGAGACCGGCCTTGTCGAGCGTACCCATGAGGGCGATCGAGTCCTCGAACCCGAAGCCGAGCTCGGTGAGCGCGGGGGCGACCTTCTGCACTCCGCCGGCGAGCTCGTTCATCCCGACGCCCGTGGCCTGCGACACCTGGAAGAGCGAGTCCATCGCGCCGGAGACCGCGTCGCCCTCGATCTTGAAAGCGGAGAACGCAGCCGACGTGCTCTGGATGTCGACGTCCTGGCCGAGGATGCGGCCGGCCTCGAGGTACTGCGATGCGACGGTGTCGAGGGTGTCGCCGCTCAGCCCCATGCGGGTGTTGAGGTCGGCGACGACGGGCGCGATCTTCCCGAACTCGACGGGCACGTTCCGGCCGACGTTCTTCGCGACGTCGGTGAGTCCGTTGAGGGCGTCCCCGGTCGCGCCCGTGCCGACGCGGATCGTGTCGGACACGTCGTCGAACACTCCGCCGACCTGGTAGAGCGCCGTGGACGCCGCCGCCCCGGCGACCGCGAGGCCCGCGGCGACACCAGCGACGGCGCCCTTCCAGGCGCCCATCTTGCCCGAGTTGTCGTCGAGCTTGGACCCGAAGCCGTCGAGCCCGCTCGCGACGGCCCCGAGGCCCGTGTTGACCGGCAGCACGCTGCTGGCGATCTTGTCGAGACCGCCGGCGAACGTGCCGAGCTTCTTGGCTCCGCTGCCGACCTTCGAGCCGGAGTCCTCGACCGCGGTGCCGACCTCGCGCGCCTGCTTCGCGGCCCGCTCGGTCCCCGACGTGCGGAAGGTCAGGAGAACAACAGCCATGACAGCACCCCCGTCTCAGCGACCACGCGAGAGCTTCGCGAGGTTCTTGCCCAGCCACTTGGTGATCGCTTGCGCGGTGAGGCCGGCGGTCCTACCCGCGAGGTAGTCCATGCGGCCCCGGTCGCGCTCCTCCTCGAGACGAACGCGCTCGGCGAGAATGTGTCCCGCCAAGCGCGCGTCGTCCGCCTCGAGCGCCAGGTATGCGAGGGGGTCCCATCCGTAGATGGAGGCCACCGCGGCCGCTTTCACGGCCCGGTGGCCCTTCAGTTTCCCTCGTACTCCTCGATCGCCTGAGCCTCGGCGAAGCCCGCCCAGCGAGTCAGCGTCGCGGCCTGCGCCATGATGTCGCCGTCCGTGAAGAACAGCGCACGCACGACAGCGACCGAGCGCTCGAGGCCCGGCTTGCCGAGCATCTCGGCGAGGTCGCCGTCGAACTTCGGCCAGTCGCCCGGCTCGCCGATCGGCTTGCCGTTCTCGTCGCGCTGGAAGACGCCGAGGCAGCACTGGGCGAGCAGGATCGCCTCAGCGAACTGCCCGTCCTTGTCCTTGGCCTTCTCCGCGTTGCTGTTGATGCGCTTGATCTCGTCCTGCTCCGGGGAGCGGTAGCGGACGTAGACCGGGATCTCCCATCGCGGGACCCGGAGATCGAGGTGCAGCTCAGCCTCGATCCGCTCACGCTCCGCGCGCAGGCCCGCGAGAGGGGACGAGGGCGCAGCGGGGACTTCGCCCTCGTGTCGGTCGTCGTGCGTGTTGAAGTCGCTCATCTGGTCGTTCCCGTTCATGCCGTGGCCTTGATCACCGCGGTCGCGGTGAGCATTCGGACGTCGTCCGAGTTGGAGTCGTAGTCGCCGCCCGTGACCGACGAGACGACGCCGGTCCAGGTGCGGGGCTTGCCGAACGCGACGCCATCGACGTCGGTCGGCTGCTCGGTGATCGTGAGGATGCCGACGCCCACGCGGTTGCGGAGCTGGCGCTCGACCTCGAGGTCGCGCGCTGGCTCCCAGCGGCGCGAAATCGTCACGTCGCTGATGTCGGGTCGACCGGAGTCGACCTGCTGCTGCTTCGTCCCGCCCGCGCGGTACTTCGAGACCTCGGCCGTGGACTCGCCGCCGGAGCGGGTGTCGAAGATGCCGAGCGACTTGCCGTCGAGCGATGCCGAGACGATCGCCTGAGAGGTGGTTCCCATGGTGGTGGTTGTTCCCTTCCCGTCAGCCCGCGAGCGAGGTGACGATGTTGATGACGATCTGCTCGGCAGCGGTCGACGCGGTGATCGCGATGTCCGCGTGGACCTCGCCGGCGGCGGCGGTCTCGGCGGTGTTGTTCGAGAAGTCGCACACGACCGAGAAGGCGTCGTCCGGGGTGGCGCCGTACAGCGCGCCAGCGGTGTGGAGGCCGAGGAGGTACCCGCCGATGTCGCCCGCGACCTGCGACAGGAGGATGCCCTGCCCGTCGATCGGCGCGCCGAGGTACTGGTACATGAGCGCGGAGACCCGGGCGGAGATCTCCATCGTGAGGCGGCCGATGTTCAGCTGCCGCCAGACGGCCTCGGTGCTGAGCGACTTCCACCCGGTGAGGGTGACCACGCCGAGCACGTCGCGGAACACGTTCACGCCGGCGTCGTAGAGGTCGTCGACGTCCGAGTCCGAGAACACCGTCGCGACACCGAGAGCGCCGCGGACGCTGCCCGCGGCACGGCCCTGGTCGAACATCGGCGCCTGGTTCGCGTTGCCGACCGTTGCGTCGCCGCGGGCGGCGAGGCCCGCTGCGATGATCGACGCCGGGACCGAGCGCGCGGCGCCCGCACCGGGAACCGACACCCACGGGGCGAAGATGCCCGCCCGCTCGGTGCCGGCCGTCGCGGCGAGCGCGGCTGCGGCCGTGGCGATCGTCGTGGCGTCGGCGTTCTCGGCGACGTCGAGGAAGGCCACGCGGTGCGGGGCGGCGGCGACGTGCGCGAGGAGGGCGGCGTGTGCGGCCGCGGTGGAGACGCCGGGGATGGCGACCTGGCCGGGGCCGTAGGAGGGCGTGAGGAGGTCGAGCGCGGCGGTCCAATCCGCCTCGGTGACCTCGGCTGCGGCCGCGGTGGCGCGCACGACGATGACCTCGGGGACGCCCTGCGTGAGCGCGTCGCCGATGAGGGTCGCTGTGGCAGCGGGGACGCCGGCGTCGATGGCCTGCTGGGTGGAAGTGACGCGGGTCGGGACGGTGGGACCGCCCGTGCCGGCGAACACGTAGAACAGCGTGCCGGTCGCGGTCGGCAGCGAGGGAACCGGGAGCTCCCCGCTGATGTTGACGGATACCTGAGGACGCACCATTAGGGGGTCTCCTTAGTTGGGTTGACGGTCGGATGGACGGTTTCGAGGAGCGGGAAGCTGCGGAAGCCGGACAGGTCGAGGGCGACGCTGACGTGCGCGTCGAACATGACCTCGGCGCCCGCGATCGTGCGAGCCTGCGACTTGTCCTGCAGCAGGTCGTAGGCCTCCCCCACCCACCGCATTTCGATGGACGTGCCGGGGAGCGCCCGCGAGAGGGTGCCGGCGACGCGGATGACCTTCGCCCACGCCTGGATGCGGGTCTGCGTGTCGGCGTGATCGTCGCCACGGTCGAAGACGCCGACCGACACGTCCCACGTGCCGGAGTAGGTGTCGCGCGTGCGCTCGGCCGGCTCACCGGTTCGAGCGGCGACGATGGCGATCGCGGGCATCTCCGCCGCGCTGATCGCCTCGGTGTCGGGGACGATCTGCCACGTCTTGACCTCCCCGAGACGCTCCGCCAGCTCGAGGCGATCCAAGACCAGCGGGACGTTGGCGCGCAGCACCGCCTCGAGGGCGGTGACGATGTCGTCGCCGCCGATCACGACGGGGGTGGTCATGAGCGGTCCTCCGGGGTGACGAAGCCGAGGAGGTCGCTGGTGAGGATGGCGAGCCGGTCTCTCGGCGGGTGCGGGGATGGGTTGCGGCGCGGCATCGAACCGCCGAGGCCTTCGACGCCCTGCCGTCGGCCGCTGGCGACCTTCGACTTCGGCCCGTAGCGGCCCGCTCTGAGGTGCTGCGCGTAGTCGGGAGCTCGGAGCTGCACGGAGGCCTTCATCTGCCGGGGCGCACCGGTGAGCATGTTCTTGAGCGCGCCCGTGCGGACGAGGGTCTTGCCCGGGGTGGATGCCGCGAGGGGCTTCCACCGGCGACCGGCCACCGCGCCCTCGGTCGCGAACACCTCGCGCTCCCACTCCTGGCCGAAGTCCGCGATCATCCGCAACATCCGCGGACGGTCCTCGAGCCGGCGAGCGGCCTTGTCGAGCAGGTCCTTGCCGAGCGTGGTGTTCAGCTCGGCGCGTAGGGTGCTCTTCTCGACTGGCTTCTTGGTGGCCACGGGCAGCTCCTCTCAGAGACGACACCGCGGCGATCGCGACGTCAGCGAGGGCGGAAGGGATCGGGGTATCGCTGCGGCGGCGGGAAGGTCGCGCGGCTGATGCCGGCGACTGTCCCGTCCGCTCCGGGCATGCCGCGGAGCATCGCGAGCAGCTCGTTGAACTTCTGCTTGAGGAACCACCCGCGGCCGGCGCCTCCTGGGCCCTGCTGCTCGGGGAACTCTGCGTACTCGACCGACGACGCGATGCCGTAGGCCATGCACTGCAGAGCGAGCTGGCGGGTGGCGCCTTGAGGGTCGGGGCCGGTGACGGGGATCACCTCGGCGGCGATCTGCTGAACGAACGCGTCGAACACGCTCTCCGGCGGATTGCCGTAGACACGGTCAAGGACGTTCGGCGAGCGCTCGATGAGCAGCACGCCGACGCTCGCCTTCGTGACTTCGTCGATGATCCCCGTCATGGCTCACTCCTCGATGGGTTCGGACTTCTTGCGGGCACGCGCGGCCGAGCCGGAGACGCGCGCGGGCGCGGCCTCCGGCTCGGCGAGCTCGACGGTGGCTGCGGCCGAGGCCGGCTCCGGCGAGATCTCCTCGACGCGGATCACGCCGAAGCGCAGGAGCCGGTCGATCTCGGACTGTGCGACGCCATCAGGCAGGCGCGTCGACGGCGGGACCACGACGACCTGGCCGTTCACACGGACGACCGTGCGGACGTTGGTGACGTAGATGGTCGTCACGACGCGTCTCCTGCGCCGTCAGCGGGCGGCGCCTCGCCGTCGCCCTCAGGCTTCGACTGCTCGTCCTCCGGAGGCGTGGACTGCTCCTGCTCGGGGGCCTTGGGCGCTTCCTGCTCTGAGGCCTTGGGGGCCGCGACGGTCTTGCCCGCGTCCTTCGCCTTCGTCGAGGTCCGCTTGCCACGGGTGCTCGCACCCGTCGACGTCGGCTCGAGCTTGATCTCCTCGAGCATCCCGCGCTCGACGAGGTGCGCGAGCTGCGCCTTGTCGACACCCTCCGGGACCACGTCGCCGCGGCGGAGGATGCGGGCGACCCGGTTGCCCGAGGGCGACCCGATCGACACCTTGACGAATGCGGCGGTGACGGTGTGCTGGGCGCTCATCACGGAGCCTCCGTTCCGGTGAGGTAGAACCCGGCGAGCGGGTTCAGGACGATCGGCACGTGGACGTTGCGCGCCTGGAGACGGGTCTTGTCCGCCTCCGGCTTGCGGATGGTCGCGATCTCGACGCCCGTGTCGCCGCCGATGTGCTGGTACTCGGGCGAGGGGATCTGCTCGCGCGCGATCCCGCCGAGGCGGCGGCGGTCGAGGAAGAGCGGCGCGGTGATGTCGTCGCCGTCGTCCGGGACCCAGGTGAGCCCGGCGACCGTGGGGAAGCCGTCCGTGAGGACCTGCGCGCTGTCCTTGGGCAGCACGTCGAGCAGCTCCGGGATCACCTCGGCGTACTGCTCGCCGGGGAGGACGACGGTGTCGACGTCGTACCCGAGCTTCTGACGGCGGACGGCGGACTTCACCCGCAGCGCGTCCTTGTAGATCTGCTTGCCCGTCGTCCACGGGGCGCCCGCGGCGACCGTGTTGGTGACCGACGAAGCGATGACGCCGAGCGCCTGCTCGTTCGCCGAGAACACGAGCTCGGTCTGCAGGAACGTGAAGGCGTCGTCGATCGGCTGACGGAGGAGTCGACCGACCTGCTCGTCGGTCACCTCGGTCGCGAGGCCCTCCTTCATCGCGGAGTAGAACTCGTACTGCTCGGCCGAGAGCGTCGTGAGCTTGTACTCCGCACCGGGGGCGACGGGCTCGGCTCCGCGGTCGGCGCGGATCTTCTCGTTCGAGGGCACGCCGATGGAGCCGCCGTCGATCGTGAGGCGGCCCTGCAGGAGGAAGTACCCGAGGAACTGCTGCGCCTGCAGGATCTCCGCGAGGCGGCGAGCGACGAGCGTCGGGGACTTGATGAAGGCGATCAGCTCGGCCGGCGTGACGCTGGCGAGCTGACTCGGGGTGAAGGGGTAGGTCTGCATCGCGGTCTCCTTCTCAGAGCTGCATGGCGCGCACGAGCGCGCCGTCGGTGGCGGATGTGAGCGCGAGGAAGATCGCGGTGCCCGCGGCCAGGGTGCGCACTCCCCCGGCGCCCGCGGCCTCGAGGCGGTCGCCTCGGGTGATGGCGCCGCTGGCCTTGAGCTCGTGGATCGGCTTGCCGACCTCGACGGTGACCTTGTCCCCGATCGCGGCGTCGTGGCCGGGGATGCCGACCACCTTCGCCGATCCGGCAGCGGCAGGCGCGACTGCCATGTCGGCCGTGCCGACCTCGACAGGCTGGCCGGCGGTGACAGCCGCGGTGACGCCGAAGGTGACGGTGTCGCCCGGGCGGTACAGGGGCAGGTAGCTCTTCGACACGATCAGGCTCCTTCGGTGCTGGTGGTCGGGTAGATGGCGTTGTAGCGGCGGTCCTCCTCGGACTTCGCCGAGACGGTGTCGCCGTCCGCGTCGAAGCCAAGCTCCGCGACGGGGATGGTGTTCTCGGCGAGCGCGCTGATGAGCGCGGTCGTGCCCTCGGGGTCGGCCTTGTGGAGGGCGATGAAGTGCTCGCGGCGGGAGGCCGCGAACTTGCCCTGGGCGATGGCGCCGTCGATGAGGCGGTTGCGGGCCTCGGCGATCTGCTGCTCGCGCGCCTCGACGCCGGCGCGGGCCTGCGCGCGGAGCTCCTCGAGGGCGCTCGAGTCGATCGTGACGATGCCCTCGGGCAGCGTCGGGGCGGTGGGTCGGGCGGTGACGGCCGCGAGGATCGCCGTCTCGTCCGCGTCGTCTGCGAGCCCAAGGGAGGCTCGCATGGTGTTGAGCTGGTCGGGGGTGAAAGCCACGGCCGTCTCCTTTCCTGTGTGGGGGTCTCCGGGCGCGGACGCGGCCGGGGTCAGCGTCGCGGCGACGCGCAGGTGCGCGGCGTCCTCGACGAGGTCGGTGTCATCGGTGTCGTCGTCGCCGACGCTCGCGGTCTCGCCCGCATCGAGGACCACGGCGACGCGGTCCGCGAGGCCGAGGTCGACGGCGCCCTGCGAGGTCAGCCACGTCTCGTCTGCCAGGAGCGCGGGCCAGTCCTGGTCGCCGGCCTTGCCCTGGTAGATCTCGATCAGGGTGGCCTCGAAGCTTTCGAGGACGTCAGCGGTCTTCCGCATCTCCGTCGCGTTGCCCCAGGCGATCGTCGACGGGGAGTGGATCATCATCTGCGTCCCGGGCGACATGACCGTCTCGTCACATCCGGCGGCGATCACGCTGGCCGCCGAGGCGGCGAGGCCGTCGACCACAGCTGTGACCTTCGCCTTGTGGGCGCGCAGCATGTTGAGGATCGCCATCGCCTCGGAGACCTCGCCGCCGGGGCTGTTGATCCGCAGGATGATCTGCGACACGGTGCTCGACAGCCCGTCGAGGACGGTGCTGATGTCGTGCGCGCTGACGCCGTACCAGCCGTAGGAGCTGATCTCGCCGTACATGCGGATCGTGGCGACGTCGCCGCTCTCGCCCGCGGACGGCGTGGTGACGACGTCGAAGATGTCCGCGCGCGACTTCGGTGTGGGGCGCTCAGCCCAGTAGCGATTGACCCAATTCATCGGAGGCCTTTCTTCACGCCCCGCCGCCGGCAGCCGCCGGGGTCGAGGTTGCGAGGGGGAGGTCGAGCGTGGACCGGATGAACTTCTCGAGGTCCTCGTCGGGGTGGATGACGCCCGAGGAGACGAGCTGCGCGATCGCGGTGAGGATGGCGCCCTGGCGGGAGCCGATCTCGTCGAACACGATCCGCGGCGCGGGCTCGTCGGGGCCGTAGTTGATGTCGACGATGTCCTCGACGATGTGCCGAGTGGCGGTCTCGCGGATGTTCTCCGCGACGGCCTGGATCGACAGGGTGAAGAAGTCGGCGAACGTCGCGCCCAGCGCCCACGATCCGGTCTGGCTGCCGAGGTTCAGGAAGTGGGCGAGCACCGCGCGAGCGATCTGCTCGTCGTGGTACTTGACCTTCTCGAGGATGTCGGGGAGCGTGCCGGTGACGCCCTTGAGGTCGAACGTCGCGCCGTGAGCGAGCGAGACGCCGGAGTTGTCTCCGGCCTGCACACCCGACGCGATGTCGAGTCCCGCCTCGATCTCGGCTGCGGTTCCGCCGGCGGCGGTGTGCACGGGGATGCCGAGACCGTTGCGCTCGACGACCATCGCGTCGACGCGCAGGTAGCGGTCCTTGAGCATGACGTTCTTGTAGGCGGAGCGCAGCACGCTCTCGCCCGCCCAATTGCCGCCCTTGCGCCGGTTCGTGTACACGACGAGCCGGTCGACCGGCAGCGTCACGCCGCTGGTGTCCCCGAAAGAGATCAGGCCGCCGCCGCTGCTCATCTGCGTGGCGTACTGCTGGACGCCGATGAGGCCGCCGTCCGGCGCGACCTTCCACGCGGAGATCGTGCGCGCGGGCCGGTACCCGAGCTTGCGGAGGTGGTAGAGACCATCCCCGCCGTCGAGCACGGAGCGCGGCGGGTAGTACACCTGCTCGAACACCGCGTGCCCAAACTGCAGATGGTCGGGAACGACGATGCCGAGGTGCTCGGTCCAGGAGAACCGGCCACGAGTGCGCGTCGCAGGAACGCTGTTCGCCTCGCCCGCGATCGGGAGGCCGAGGTCCGCGGCCACGTGCTGCGTGACCTCGTCGCGGCACCCGGTGCCGTCGACCCGCCACCCCGTGCGCATGATGGGAGTGGCGATCGCGGACAGCACGCTCGAGGCCTGTGCGTCCTGGCGGACCATGTCCTCGAACACCTTCACCGACTCCGGCCAGCGGAGCTCGGGGGTGGACTCGTTGGTGAGGTCCTTCCACCAGCCGTTCGGGTCCTGCAGCGTGTGGCCGCGTTCCCGCGTCGCCGCGGAGGAAGGCACATAGGCCGCCCTCACACGGCGCGTGGTCTGGCGGATCCGGGGACCGTTCATGGAGCCCCCTTTCGCGGGGTCAGAAGCTGGACGTACGCGGGTCGAAGCCGCCGCCCCCAGGGCGGAAGCGGCGCGGCTGCTGGCGGGCCGTGGGCTCGAACTGGTCGCGTGCGCTCACGCGGCGGGAGATCGCGTTCTCCTCGGCCTTCTTGCCGATGTCGAGCCCGTGGGTGGCCCAGGTCGCGGCGATGATGGCCGACGAGTTCTCCGACGTCGCGCGCTTCCAGGTCATCGAGCCCTGAACGTCGCGCGTCGCCGCCGCGGCCGCGGCGGCGGTGAGCACCAGGCCGCCGCGGTGGAAGATCTCCGGCCGCGGCTCGTCGTCCACCTCGACCATGAACGCGTCGAAGAACTTGCCCCACGCGGCCGTGATGTCGGCGGTCTTGAGCAGGATCAGCGGTACCCCGGCATCGCGCAGCGGACCGATGAGCGAGCCCGCGGGTCCGCCGGGGTCGATGACGACACCGAGGTTGTCGTGCTCCTGCACCAGGCGGCGCAGCTCGAGCGCGGCCCAGGAGACGCCGGGCTCCTCCGCGATGACCTCGATGTGCTTCGCGCCATCGTTCCGCCGTCCGGCGACGACGATCGTCGCGGACGAGCGGTTGAGGCGGACCTCGACCGAGAACACCACGGGGCCCACGGGCGCGGAGTTGGGGTCTTCCGCCGCCTCCCAGCGGCGACGCGGGATGACCCAGTCCTCGCCCTCCGTGCGCGGGTAGTCGCCCACGCCGAGCCGCTCGGCTGCGAACCGCGTCGGGTCGAGGTCGGCGCCCATGGCGACGTACTCGGTCATCACGTAGTCGAGCGAGATGCGGCGCCCGAGCGCGGGGTTCACGCGTGCGATCACCCGCGGGTCGGCTGGGTCGTCGACGTCGAGGTCGGCCGCGAACCTCGCCATGAGGAGACGGCGCTCGACCGGCGCCTCCCCCGCTGCGATGCGCGCGAGCTCCTTCTCGGCGCGCTTCACGAGTCGCCCGAGGACGGTGGACTTCGGCCCGCCGGCCGATCCGCCGTACCAGATCTGCGGGTCGCCCTGCTCCGACTTCGCGGCCAGCGACGGCATGAGCGCCGCGATGTGGTCGTCCGTGGCGCCCTGGACCTCGTCGATGATCACGCAGTCACCGGTGAGGCCTCGGCCACCGCCCGGGGTTCGGGTGCGGAACTTGATCATCGCGCCGGGCTTGCTGGGGTCCTTCTCGGACCGCAGGATGATCGCTTCCTTGCCGTTCGCGGACGGTGTCGAGTGCACGCGGCTCTTCAGCGCGGGCGCGGAGTCGACGAGTTCGACCATGCGCCTGTACGCGCCGAGCGCGGTCTCGCTCTTGTGCGCGGAGTAGACCACCAGCTGCTCGCCGAACACGAACAGGCCCGCGAGCGCGCGCAGCTCGAAGATGACCGACTTGCCGTTCTGGCGGCTGAGCTCGATCGCGGCCTCGTATGCCGCCCACTTCGAGTCGCCCTCATCGGTGTAGCGGCGGCCGAGGCCGAGGCGGAGGAAGTCGACCTGGTACGGGTCGAGCTTGATTCCGACCATGTCGGCGATGTCGAGGACCGCGTCGAGGTCGGTGTAGTCGACGTCGGGCGGTGCGACGAGGTGCGTGGGAGTCTGCGAGCCGAGGAGTCGGCTACTCGTTTCCTCCTCGGGCACGTCGCTTCTCCTCACGTTCGCGGCGCATGCGCGCGACCTCGTCCTCGTCGACCACGACGTGCGGGTCGGCGGGCTCGGCCTGGGTGTCGGTCTTGAGCTGCTCGGCACGGACGGCGGCGGGCGTCTTGGCCCACTTGTCGGGGAAGCGGCGCTCGAGGAACCACTTGTTGGCGTCGGCGGCGTTCGTGCCGGCTCGGATCTCGCGCAGCGCTGTGAGCTCGGCCTGGGCGATCGCCTGGTCGAGCGCGCGCACGTATTCGGCGACGAGAGCGGTCTCCTGCGTGTCGAGCGCGGTCGATCCCTCGACGTCAGCGGAGCCGAGCGAGATCCAGCGGGCGTGCTCGTCGGCGGTGATGCCGAAGGCGAGCGCGGCGCGGTCCGGTTCCATGCCGAGCATGACCGCCTCGAGGATGAGGCGTGCCTTGTCGGGGTCGAACATCGTCACCACTTCCGGGACGGGCGGTATCGCGTCGCGCGTGCGCGCAGCTCCGCGCCGAGGGAGCCGCCGGCGGATCGGTTGCAGCTGGCGTGCTCGATGCGATCGCCGATCGCGCTCGGGTCGATGGCCTTGTCCGTGCTGTGTCCGAGGTCGAGCTCGTCGGACTCGAGCATGATCACCTGGCAGCGCGGGCACGGGGTGCCGATCGCTTTCGGCAGCAGCTCGAGGCGCCGGCGCTGGTGGGCGGCGTCGTAGGCGGGATCTGCCATTTCCCCTCCCCTCGTCAGCGGTCGTAGGAGGCCCGTAGAGCGTTCGAGTGCGTAGTGGCTCCGTGCGTCCATGCCCGTCGCGTTCGGGCGTCCTAGGGGGCAGGGAGGGACGCTCCGGGGGGAATCTTGCCTGACCCGGGGAGAAAAAGACGGATGGGGCGGGATCTGGAAAGAGCCCTCTGACCTCGAATTTTTTCGCGAAGAGGTGGGGAGAGAGCGTTCTGAGACGCTCACGCCCATCCGTCAGGCGTCGCGGTCGGTGACCTGCCAGGGCTCCGCGACACACACCGTGAGCATGTGCGGGAGCGCGTCGAGGCCCAGAAGGTCCGCGAGGATCACGCACGCATCGTCGATCGCGTACTGCACGGCCTCGCTCTTCGATCGGTCGCGCTTGGCTTGGTCGTTGAGCAGCTGCCGGTAGCTGACCACCTGCCGACTGCTCCGCGGGAGGCCGGCCTCCTGCTTGCGGATCTCCGCGAGCTGGGCGCTGAACGTGACGAGCACACGCGTGACACCCTCGGGCGCCGACCGCAGCCACTCGACCGCGAGCCGAGACTTGCCCGTCTGCCGCTCGCCCACGATGACGTGCGCTGCCCCGTCACGGAAGCCGACCGGCATCAGCGCCGCGTTCTCTTCCGCCCAGGCCTTGGCCCTGCGCAGGCGCTCGACGTGCGCGGGCTCGGGCTTCGCGATGTCGAGGGGCGAGCCGATCATGCGTCGATCCACGTCAACCTCCTTCAGGGCGGAGCGGGCGAGGGTGGGAAGACTGCGCCCCGGGTGCGGCTCATCGACGTCCGTGCGCGAGGGCGAGTGGATGGTGTCGCACGAGTGTGAGCGTCCGCGAGGCGAGTGCGCCGACGAACGACGAAAGCCCCCGGACCGGAGTCCTGGGGGCTTTCGATGGTTACAAGTCTGACGCGAGGCTCAGCCTATCAGATCGCAGTGAAGGGTTTGAAGGGTTTTCGTTCGACCTCCCGCACCGCACCGCACGAGCGGCACCGCTCGACGCCCGGCCTGACCGGAGACCACAGGTGCAGCCCGTGGCGATCGAGTGCAACGCACGCCCTCATCGCCCCTCATCCTCCGCGCGCTCGATCAACCCACACCGACGACACTCCATGATGTTCCCGTTCGTTCGCCATACGTGGTGCCCGTGGCACAGCTCGTCGCTCATCGCCCCGCCTCGTCGTCGGACTGGTCGTCGGGCTGGTCGTCGAGATCCATCTCCGACAGGTGGAAGCACCCACACAGCGGCCAC
Source organism: Microbacterium sp. KNMS (assembly GCF_053851835.1). Lineage (NCBI taxonomy): Bacteria > Bacillati > Actinomycetota > Actinomycetes > Micrococcales > Microbacteriaceae > Microbacterium > Microbacterium sp. KNMS. The sequence goes on along the minus strand of NZ_JBSQBP010000016.1, from coordinate 29,169 downwards.
ATCCCCGTGCACCACGCGCAAGACGGGCCGCTGCCATCCATCTCGAACACCGGCCGAGCGATCCGGGAGCCGTAGCGCTCCATCTTGTCGGCCAGCCAATCCGCGATCTCCCGCGCCCTCAAGTCGTCCTCGATGCCGATCACGTCGCGCACCTCGCGGATGAGCTTGTACGACGCGATCAACCGCGGCGGCTTGGACATCACGGGCCGCGACCCCACGGGTGCCTCGAAGATCCCGTCGAACTCGCCCTCGGGCTTCACCTGCTGCTGCTCGGTCTCGATGCTCATCGTGTCACCTGCGCATCCGTGCCGTAGTCGAAGCTCACCCAGTCGCCCTCCCACGTCCACGTCACGTCGCCGTCGGGGAAGTCCTCGTCGCGCAGCAGCAGCTCGTGCTCGGTGCCCGCGTATGAGTCGCAGAGATCGGATGCCGTGATCCACGGGACGACCCAGCACTCGGCGTGGCCGACGTACTCGTGCTCGCAGGGCCAGTGCTCGTGGTCGCACCCGGGGTAGCGGTGGCACCGGGCGTTCTCGTCGCCGGGGCAGATGAACCTGCCGCCCTCGATTCGGTGCTGAACGCTCGGGAATGCGGACAGGTCGGGCATGGCCGGCGGTGCCTCCAGTCTCCGCTCCGCGGACCGACTCACGCGTCCCTCGCGCTTGTCGCATGCCGGGCACCCCTCGGTGTCGCGGCGGGTGACGTGGTTGTGATCGCTGCTCATCGTCCTGTCTCCTCTCGATCGAACCTGCTGGATGGTTGGTGCCCCGCGGCGGTGAGTCCGCACGAGTTGCACCACGGGGGTTTGCCGTCTCTGTGCTGCACGGGGCGATGTGATTCGCAGGCGAGCACCGCGGCGGCGCCTTCCTCCTGCCCGCGGTGCCGAGCGACCCACTCGAACGCCTGCAAGATCGCCTTCTCGTAGCCGAGGCCAACACCCGAGAATCCGAGCGAGATTGCGACATGCCCCATGCGCTCGATGAACTCCCGGTCACGGGCGGCGGCGGCCCGCTCGTAAGCGGATCTCGCCTTCGGCGTCACCTCGAACCGCGACAGGATGGCGTCTCGGATGCGCGGCCACCAACCGTCATGCTCTCGGGCGACATCGTCGAGGGCCTGGCTGACGTCGCTCACAGCCCCAGTCCCTCTCGGATCTCGGGGGCGATACGTTCGCGGTCGACGGGGCACGAGGGCGTCAGATGTTCCCCGGTCCTGACGATGTTCGCGATGCGCTGCTGCTCGACGAGAGCCAGCGTCGCGTGCACCTGTGCCTGCGCCCAGCAACCCATCGCCTTCTTGCCGTAGTCGTCGGCGAGGTTGTAGTTCCCGCGGTCGTGCTCCTCGCGGACCTTCGCGACGGCGCGCTCCCCCTCAGCGATAATCCGGTTCGCCTTCGCGACGTGGTCGATGCGCTCGGTGGTGTCTGTGTTCGTCATGGCTCCTACTCCGTTCCGCCGGCAGGCGCCGGCTGCTTCCTCGGTCGACCCACTCGGCCGGCCTTCGCTTTCTTCGCCTCGAGCACGGCCTTCGCGTCGAACACCCCGGACCCCGGGACTGCCTCCGTGAGGGTGCCGTCAGCAACCCAGTTGCGGATCGACCGGACCGAGCGCTTCGCGACGAGCGCTGCGCCCTCCCAGTCGACCCACGTCGACGAGCCACCGCTCACTGCGCGATCGCCTTCGTCTCGACATCCGCGGCCGGTTCGCTGGGCTCCTGCTCGCTCGGGATGAACGGCTCGAGGTCGTCGCGCCAGTAGCGGCCGTCCTGCCGGCGCACGCGCAGCTTGTCGGCCCACGAGCGCACCGTCGCCGGAGTGCGTTTCACAAGACGCGCCGCGGCCGCGAGCGTCATCCACCGCGGATCGTGCGCGACGGGCTCCTCACGGATGACCTCCTCACGGAACACCGCCGACCACAGGCCACCGTCGTCGGTGCTGTCCGCCGACCAATCGCACTCGCGGCACAGGTACCGCGTCGGGCGGCCTGCACGACGCGACGGGATCACGCGCACGGCGTACTGCTCGCACTCCGGGCACGGCTGCTCCGCGGTGCGCGGTCGATCGTTCAGCGGCCACCGGGCGACCGCATCGGCGACGGTCCACCGCGACGGCTCACCCTCGCTGCGCTGCGCGACGTCGGCCCAGAGCTTGAGCACCGCCACCGCGTCGTTCGCGATCGCGTCGAGCTCGGCGAGGACGATATCCGCGCAGGCTACGACCGCCTCGAACGCGGCCGCCGCGTCGGCGCCCGCCTCGAGCCCTCGCGGGTCGCCATCGCGCTCGACACCGAGGAGGTCGTACGCCCACGCCCGCAGCGTCACGGTGATGTCGTTCGACGCGTCGATGATCTCGGACTGCACGGGCGCCGGGAGGTCGACCCGACCCGCGGTGACAATCCGGTCGAAGTTCCACGAGCTCTTCGACGGGTCCGCGATCGAACGCAGGAGGCCGACCATGTCCGCCGCGTCCTCGAGGTATCCCCTCAGCGTGCGGTAGCAGCGCTCGCACACCATGGCTCCGGCACGCGCGACGATCGGCACGCACCCACGGCACGGGAACCGCTCGGCCGCGGCCGTGCTGCACTCGTCACGGTGCTCGTCGCGGACGACACAGCCGCGGACGCAGTAGCGATCACTGGTCATCGTCAGGCTCCAATCGGGGTCGGGGTCAGAACGGGAGTCGGCTCGTCGGCACGTAGTCCGGAGACTCGGGATCGTCGAGCGGGTCGGGCACGTCGAAGCGAGGACGGCGACGAGGGCTCCACGGCGGTCCGGACTGCGGCGAGCGCGGTTCCGGGTCGGGTGCTCGGTCGGCGTAGGTGTCGACGGGTGGTGTGCTGAGGTCGTCGGGTGGTGTCTGGCCCTTCTTGACGAATTGGAGCCAGAGTTGGGTGGAGAGGCGGGCTTGCTCGCAGAGGACGCAGGGTTCGCGGCCTGGGCCGAGGGGCATGTGGTCGGCGCAGTAGCGGGCGGGTGCTGTGAGCTGGGGCCGGCGGATGGGGTGTGGCGGCGGCTCTTGCTCGCGTGCTCTCTCGCTCTCCCTCTCTCTTTCTACCGTCGCTATGTGTTTGCTGTGAGCGGGCTGTGAGGGGGGTTCCGGGGTGTCGGGTGTGCGGGTGAGGATGCGGTATCGCTCGCGTCCGTCCGGGCCGACGCTCGTGGCGAGGAGGCCGCGTTCCTCGAGCTCGAGCACGTCGAGCATGAGGGTGTCGACGGTCACGTCCGCGTCGAACGGGAACGCAGCGGCTTTCACGCGCTTGAGGTTGAGGCGCTGGGGTTCGGTGGTCTGTGGCCGTGAGCTCAGCAGTGTCCACAGCAGCCGCGCCGACATCGGCAGGTCGAGCATCGTCTCGCTGGTCAGCTCGGCGAGCAAGCGTGGCGGGTGAGGGGCCGTAGGCATAGCGGTCGAATCCTTCGAAGATGATCAGCTCGAGGAAGAGGTCGAGTGCGGCGTCGGGCACGTGGAAGCACTCGGTGTAGCCGGTGCCGCCGGGGATGCCGGCGGCGGCGGCTTCGTCTCTCGACCGGAATGCGGGGTCGGCCCACTCGTGCAGGACCGCGAGCGCGCCGACCTCGTACGACTCGGGCACCTTGTCGGCGAAGAGGAGGATCTCCGCACCTGACGCCTCGAGCTGCAGCAGGCGGCTGTCCTTCCACGCGGACCCGACCTTGAGCACCTGCAGCTCCCGCCAGTACGCGACGTACACGGTCCGCAGCTCCGGGATCGCGACCTTCCCCGTGACCGGGTCCAGGCGGCGACCCCGAGGGCTGCGGAGCGGCGCCCGCGTCGCCACCGCGGCGGTCACTCGCCCACCGCCGTGCGCGCGCGGAACTCGTCGAACACGACGACACGGGCGTCGTGCCCGAGGAGCTTCTGCGCGAGCTCGAGCACGGTCGACTTGCCCCCTCGGCGAGCGCGCGCGTAGTGCAGCGTCGTGCGCTCGTGGAGGAGGAGGCCGGTGAGGTAGTCGACCTGCCACGGCTCGAGGCGGACACCCACCTCGAGCGCGAAACGGAGTACGCGCGCGGTCGTGCGGCGACGCTTGCGGATCGCGCGGCCAGCGCGGCGCTTGTCAGCTCTCATCGGGGTTCACCTCGGTTCGGGATGTGGGGAGTGCGAAGGGCTCGGATGCGGGCGAGCCCGGAGCGGGCGTCAGGACGTAGTCCTGCTTGCGAGGCTCGAGACCGGCGAGCTCCGCGAACGCAGCGAACCCCTGGACCATCGGCAGGAAGGCAGCGGTGAGGGCGACTGCCACGGCGTCGGCGAGCTCCGCGAGTGCGCGGCCGAGCTCGCCGGACGCGATCATCTGCTCGGCCTGCTGACGGGCCTCGCGGCGTGCCTTGCGGATCGCGCGGCCAGCGCGGCGCTTCTCGGCGCGCATCAGTCGGCCAGCCCGAGGAACGCGGCGAAGCGCTGCATGCGGGTGGGCTTCTCGGGCGCCGGCGTGGGCTCCACGACAGCCGGCGTCGACCACGCCTCGACCGAATTCGGGTACAGCACGCCAACGCCGGCGTCCGCGAGGGCGCGCGAGACGTCACCCGTCAGCGCCCACGAGCCGACGATGGCCGGGTTGCTGCCGTCTCGCTCCCCCAGCGCGAGGTTGAGCTCGTCGATCTCCATGTGCAGCTGAGCGATCGTGTCGAGCGCCTTGTCCCAGTGCTTGAGGGCGACCTGGAGCGCCACCTCCGCGGCCTCCGCGCGGTCGACCGCCTCGGCGCGCTCCTTGTCTGCGCTCTCGGCGCGCTCGAGCGCGGCGTTGCGCAGCTCCTCGTAGGCGGCGGCTCGGCTGACGAGCCGTCGCGCCAGGCGCAGGGGGTCGGTCACGCCGAGGGTGGCGGGGCCGGGCGACGGGACGGCGAGCATGTTCGACACGGCCTGCAGCTTGCTCACCGCTGCGTCGCGCTCCTCCTCAGCGCGCGCGAGCTCCTGCTCGAGACGGACCGCGATCGCGCGGGCGCGCTCGACGTCGACCGACTCCGCGACCGACCCCCAGTCCGGGCGCTCAGGCTTGGCCTCCGCAGGGAGGGCCGCGACCGTGATCTTCGAGGGGTCGTCCTCGGAGGCCATCGCGACGGCGATCGAGTCTCCATCCGTGGCCATCGCCACGCGGGCGCCGGCGACGACGTCGGGCAGGATCACCGCGTGCGGGCTCGCATCCGCGTCGCGAGCCTCCGCCTGAGCCGCGGCCACGCGAGCCGCGGCGAGCGCGGTGGTGAGGTCGCTGGCGGTCTCGGGGGCTGCGATCGCGGTGGCGGCGCGCACGTCGGCCTCCGGGGTGTCGGTGGCTCGTGCGACTGCGCCGGCCCAGGCGTCGGCGGCGGGCACCGTGATGTCGGCTGGGTCGTCGGGGTGGGTGTCGTTGTAGTGCTCGACGATCTCGCGGGCGATGGTGCCTCGTGCGGGGACGTCGTAGCCCTTGTCCTTCGCCCAGGCGCGGATGCGGGCGGCGCGGGTCTTGGGTGCGCGCTTCGCGGCGACGGCCGTGACCTGCTCGGCGGTCTTCGGCTGCTCCTCCGCCGCGGCCGCGGGCTCGACCTCGGGCTCGGGTGCCTTCGGCTTCGCGGGTGCGGGCTTGGGTGCGGGGGTGGGCTTCGAGGGCTTGGCCTTCGTGGTCTTCTCGGCCTTCGCCTTCTGGGCGTCGGCGAGCGCGGCGGCGAGAGTCGTGGCGGGCGCGGGGGCGCCGTTGACGTGCGCGGCGATCGTCGCGACGTCGTCGCCGCGGGCGAACATGCGGCTCACGGTGTAGTCGCCGTTGGCCTTCGTCTTCGCGGTGGCGCAGGACATGCCGTGCTCGGTGAATGCGGGGCAGGCGGTGTTGCTGCGGCAGCCGTTGTCGTAGCCGGCGGGCGTGCCGTGCGGGAAGTCGGCTGCGTAGAGGTCGGTGGTGCTCATGGGGTCGCTCCTTCTCGGGAGAGCTGGTCGAGTGTGGTGGTCCAGCGGGCGGCGCTGGCGCGGTGGTTGGACGAGACGAGCTCGACGCGGCCGGTGACGTGGTCGATCACGCGCACGATCCAGCGCGTGGTGCCGGAGGTGACGAGATCTCCGACCTGCAGGTCGGACTTCGCGCGCGGGAGGCTGAGGATGGCGCTCACTCCGCGTCGTCCTCTGCGTCGGTGTCGTCCTCGTCGGCTTCCTCGGCCTCCGCCGCGGCCTCGGCCGCGGCGAGCTCGCGGGCTTCGGCGAGCCGCTTCTCGTCGGCGGTGAGTGCTTCCTTGTCGACGTCGGTCAGGGCGTAGCCCCACTTCTCGAGCGCCTTGAGGTGACGCACCCGCGCGGACAGCGCGATGACGTCGGCGGCGTAGTTGGTCGCGAGGGCGTCCTCGCCGACGCTGAGGGCCGAAGCGAGGAGCATGCGGAACGGCGCCACCTGGCGCTCGTCGAGGATGTCAGCGACGTCCTGACCGGCGTAGTCGGGGTCGATCGTCTCGGACAGGTCGAGCAGTTGCGCGACGATGTCCCACGCGATGCCGTACCCGTAGCCGTTGTGGGCGACGGAGAGGAGCATGTGCGCGAGGTAGTCCTGCACGCCCGACAGCTGGTTGATCTTCCCCGGCAGCATGTCGTGGATCCACTGGCGGCGGGCGGTGCGGTTCGCCTCGACGCGGGCGGCGCGCTCCTGCGCGGCCTTCCGCTCCTCCTCGCGCTCCCGCTCGAGCGCTTCGCGACGCTCCTGCTCCTCAGGGTCGAGCGCCCCCGCACTTGGTGTGACGGAGTGACCGCGGCCGCTCCATCCGAGGCACACGAACCGCAGCTCGAGGTCTTCCGGGTTCCACCCGTAGACGTAGGCCGCGTGCCCCTCGCACGACGCGTGCGTCTCCGGGGTGAACGGCTGCCCGTTGTCGTCGTAGAGCGTGTTGATGGCGCGCGGGTCCGCGGAGTGGGCGAGGTAGCCGTACTGGTCGAGCGGGGCGCGCGGCACGTCGGGCACGGTTGCGAGCAGGTCCGCCTTCGCCTCGGCGAGCGCGATGCGTGCACGGACGCGCTCCACCTCGAGGTTGAAGTTCTCCGGTCGCTTCTCGGCCGCGCGTACGAGGTCCTGCTGCAGCTCGGGGTGATCCTCGAACTCCGCGATGATCGCGGCCTTCTCGAAGTCGATCACCGGGGACTCCGCGACGACGGCCGAGGCCGACTTGCTGCGCGCGACGCGGATGCCGGCGCGCACGCGCTCGACGGGCTCCGCGGTCGCTGCGGCGATCTCCTCCGGGGTCTTCCCGAAGAGCCCCTCGAGGTCCGCCCAGCCTCGGGCGAGGTCCGCGGCGTGGAGGTCGGCGCGGTGGACGTTCTCGACGATCTGCCCCTCGAGGAGCTCCGCGTCGACCGCGGCCGCGGCCTCGCCCTCGCGGACGACGACGGGGATCTCGGTGAGGCCGGCGGCGATCGCGGCGCCCACTCGGCGGTGACCGAACAGGATCACGTACTTGCCCTGCTCGTCGTCCCACGCGACGATCGGCGGCTGCAGGATGCCGTGCGCCTGGACGGAAGCGATCATGGCGTCGTCGGGGGTCGCGTCGCCGCGGACCTGGTCGCGGACGCCGAGCTCGGCGGGGTCGACGGTGATGAGCTGCAGTGCTCCGGGGGTGGTGTTCATGGGGTGTCCTTTCGCTGGTGGAGTCGTGTGCGGTGCTCGGCCTCGCGCTGGGCGCGGAGGTCGCGCAGCTGGCGGCAGAGCACGGGGTCGTGCGTGTTGCCATCGGGGGTGTCGATGAGCCGGTTCAGGAGCACGTAGAAGCGGGCCGGGGTGATGCCGAGTTGCGCGCGGATCGCCTCGTCCTTGCGTCCGGTGTGCTCGACGCCCCACGCGGCCTCGAAGGCGAGGAGCTGCGCGGCGGTCGGCCTCGGGAGGGTCGGCGGGCTCATGCGGCGATCCCGGCGAGGACGCGGGCGGTGGTCTCGCCGTCCAGCTCGCGCAGACCGAGGGCGCCCTTGAACGCGATCGGCTCGGCGAGCGCCCGCGGGTCGCGGAGCACGAGGTGGCGGTCGCTGTCGGTGTCCGCCCACGGGGAGCACATGCCGGCGCCCGAGCCGATCGCCTCGGTGAAGCCGTCCGGCTTGATCTCGTAGCAGCACGGGTCGTGCAGGGGCGTTCCCGAGCAGCCGTGCACGCCGACGAGGTCGACGACGCCGATGATCGCGCCGCGATGAACGGCTCCCCACCCGCCCGCGGCCTCGTCCCCGCCGGCGTCCACCCATGCGCGGTGGAGGAGCGGCGACGAGAACGCGTCGAGGTCGAGATTCTGACCGGCGTGGATCGCGACCGGGCCGCGGTAGGCGCCGGCGATGTTGCGGGACCGGTTCTCGACGTCCTTGCCGCCGTGGATGATCGCCCACGCCCACGGCTGGCGCACCGTCATGACCCTCATCGCGCCACCGCCGCCGAGCCGCCACTCGCGACGCCCATCCGGCGCAGACGCGAACGACGCTTCTCGCACCGAGCCCGACTGCTGCGGAGGACCGACTTGGCGAGAGCGGGGGCGCCCAGCTTGATCCGCTCCGCAAGGTACGGGCTCGCGGCGAGCGCTCGGTCGTACTCCGCCATCACCGTCCGCTCCGAGACGCGCGCGGTCATGCCAGGGCCTCGATCCGGTCGATGTCGAACGCGAACCGCCAACGGATCGCCTCGCGCGCGTGGTCGCGAACCGCCTCTTGAAGCGGCAACGACTGGTCCAACGTGAGGAGGAAGCCGCGGTCCGTGGCCAGCGCGAGGCCGTTCGCCATCGCCGCGGCGATCAGGTCGACGTAGCGCTCGTAGTTCTCCACCGGCTTCCCGGTGACCGCGGTCACGGGGCCAGCGGTGTCTCGTTCGTTCACGACGACACCGCCTCGGCGGCGAGCGCGGCGATGATGAGCGCGGCGGAGATGATGAGCGACCAGCGGAGCAGGTCGATCCACGTGCCGGAGTTCGTGGTGAGGGCCTGGCCGAGTGCGACGAGCACGATCAGGCCGATGATGATGAGCAGCATGATGATCACGGGGTGGCCTCCTCGAGGCGTGTGATGGTGAGGGTGAAGCCCTTGCGGGAGACGAGGCCGTCGCTGTCGGCGATCGGGCGGATGCGGGCGCGGGGCTTGTCCATGAGGTCGGGGCGGTCGTCGGGGACGACGCCGGCGCGGACGATCGCGTCGAAGAGGCGCTTCTCGAGGCGGGCGAGGTTGTCCGGGTCGCGGACGATGCGGTCGGGCACCCACCACGTGAGCTCGGCGCGGCAGCGGCCGAGGGCCGGGACCTTCGCGAACCACTGGATGACCTGGTGGGCGTGGTCGCGCACGTCACGCTCGGCGCGCGTCGCCGCATGCCGGTTCCCGCGTGCGCCGTTCATCGGTAGCGGGTTCGACGGCCATCCGAAGTGGATGTGCCAGGTGTCGGCGTCCGGGTGCGAGTGGCCACGCACCTCGAGCTCGGTCGGCGGTGCGAGTTTCATCGAATGTTCCCCTCGGCCTTCGAGATCGCGTGCTCGACGGCGCGCTGCCATCCCCTCGCGGTCCTCGGGAAGTAGCGCACGCCGAGCGTGTTGGCCTCGTCCTGCGTGATGCCTCGAGCGGGGATCGGCTCCGAGATCCAGCGCCACGCAATCGGTCGGCCAGCTCGCGACACGAGCTCGTCTCGACGCACGCGCCAGCGGCCCGTTGAGAGGCCCGTCGGGTCGCGGAGGCACGCGAGGCGGAGCTGCTCGCTGGGGAGGAGCACCAGCCCGCCGCCAGCAACGCGGACCAGTGTCGCGGCCCACTCGGGTGCGGAGCCGTCCTCGCTCACGGTGCGGCCGAGCACGCGCGCGAGCTGGTCGTCCAGCTCGTCCAGGGGCTCGCCGTTCCCGTCCTTGCGGTCGATGATGACCCAGGCGCCGGTAGCGATCTCGGTCGGGTTCATGGTGGTCATGCCGCCTCCTTGAGGTCGTTGGTCGTGTCGGCGCGCCGGATCCGCTCGACGGTTTTGCTCGCGCAGCCGACGAGCTCGGCGATCTCGCCGTATGAGTGCTCGCCCCGCTCGATCAGGGCGAGGACGATGCGGCGCAGCTCGTCACCGCGCAGACGGGCCGGAGTGCCCGCGGCGTGCTGCTCGAGGAGCGCGGCGATGTCGAGCTCGAGGTCCTGCTCCTCGTCGGTCTCGAACTCGTCAACGGGCAGGTCGGGGTCGTTGTCGATGTCGTCCCACGCGAGCGGGCCCACCCAGCCTCGCGAGCGCGCGTCGCGCTTCACGTGCGCGATCGCCGCGGCCTCCGCGGCCGAGCGCGCGACGGGCGGAGCGACCGACAGCCACTCGTACAGCTCGCGCACGAGGCGGGCCGTGCTCGCGCGCACCCGCTCGGCCTCGGCGGTGTAGGTGATGCGGCGGGCGTTGTGCCCGATCGCGGCCGCGACGTACTGCAGGGACCAGCCCATCGCCGCGAGCGCCTGCAGGCGGCGTCGGGTGCCGGTGGCGGGGACGAGGGCGTAGTCGGCGTAGTCGTCGAGCTCGGGGACGTACTCGAGGATCGCGCGGGCGGTGTACGGGGCGACCTTCTCGAGCTCGTAGCGGCGCCCGTTGCGGTCTGCTGCGCCGAAGCGGAGCCGGTCGACGTTGACGCCGGTGGCGCGGCGGATGGTCACGGGGCCGACGCCATCGGCGATCAGCTGCAGGACGCGCTCGCGCACGGGGCCGGCGGGCACCCATGCGCGGGTGTACTCGCCGTACGCGATCGCGCGTCGGCGCTCGGCTGCACGGTTCGCGTGCTCGGTGCGGCAGTCGGCGCAGCGGCACCGGTGGTGGAGGTAGCAGGTGCTCGTCTTCGCGTGCCCGTGGTCCGGCGGGCAGGAGCGCGCGGCCGCGGTCACAGCGCCACCGCCAGGGCTGCGCAACCGACCGCGATCGCGGCGAGGCCGAGCGACGTGGCCGCGATGAAGCCGCAGGTGCCGGGCCACTCGACGAGCGCGAGCGCGACGAGCGCGGCGGTGAGCGGGAGGATCGCGAGCGGCTGCTCGCTGTGGGCGACGATGCCCGCGGAGAAGGTGATGACGATGACCGAGAGCACCGCGGCGGAGGCGGTGACGGTGTGCGCCCGGCGGATGCGGGCACGACGAGTAGCGGTAGCCATGGCGGCTCTCCCTTAGAGGTGTCAGTCGAAGAGGGAAGGCGTCAGCGGCGGCGTGAGCGCGGCCGCTTCGGTGCGCAGCGTGGCGCGGAGCTCGTCGAGCCCGGCCGGGGTGACGAGCACCCGCTCGTAGCGGGAGTGCTTCGGGCGCGCGGGGTCCGGGTGCGGCTCCCAGCGCGACGAGACGAGCGACGAGGCACGGGCGGTCTCGGTGGGCTTCCACTCCCCCTCGACCCGCTCGACCCAGCCGAGCCGCTCGAGGTGCTCGAACAGGTTGTGCCGGCTCACCCGCACGCCCGGGTCGGTCGCGAGCGCGCGGGCCGCGGAGTCGACGGTGTACGACATGAGCGGCGACACGTCGCGGCGAGCCTGCGCGAGGACGTCGGGGGCGAGGTAGGCGGGCAGGTCGGTCGCGACCCATGCGAGGAAGAGGCGCGCGGGCTCCTTGCCGGCGTGCTCCATGGCCTTCGCGATCGCGGCCTCGAGCGTGTAGAACGGGACCCCGTCGAGCTCTTCCGGCCACTCGTCGCCGAGCACCGTCTCGCCCTCCGACCACGCCGGCACCTGCGCCAGGCGCTCGACGTCGTCGGCACGCAGGAAGGTGCGGGCGCCGTCGACGACGACCGTGAGGTCCCCGTGCCCCGCCCAGCGCGGGATGATCTTGACGACGCTCACTGGTCCGCTCCCTGCTTCGGTCGCGCGAGCCGCCAGCAGGTCGCGCGGTGCTCGGTCTCGGTGAGGCCGAAGCCGGCGGGCTCGATCAGGCCCTTCTCGCGCAGCTGCGACAGCGCGGTCCTCAGACGCGAGTCCGTCCACTTCCGCGCGGCGAGCCCGCGCGAGGCCCGGTACGCGTGGCGCTTGATGACCTGCTCAGCGGTCATCCGCCCGGCGGCGAGGATCGCGAGCACCTCGAGCTCCGACGCCTCACGGGCCGCAGCGGTCACCGTGTCGGCCGCCGCGTGCGACGTGACCGGGTCACTGCGGCGAGCGCGAGGGCTGTCGCCGGTGATCTGCGACAGGATCGGCGGGACGGTCTCGATCGCCATCATCAGCTCGCCTTTCCCTTGGTCTCGACGCGGCCGGTGCTCAGCCAGGCGAGGACGTCGGGACGCAGGTAGCGGATGAGGCGGGTGCCCGGCACCTTCACGTAGGCGGGGCCGTCGTTCGAGTCGCGCCAGCGCTGCAGGGTGGTGACGGTCGTCTCGAGCTGCTGCGCGAGCGTCTTCGGGGTCATGACCGGCGGCATGTCCTCGAACCCCGGCACCTCCGGGGCCTCGGCCTCGAGCGTCGCCGCGGTGGCGACGTCGATCCGGAGCGGAGTGACGTTGCTCATTCCGCCACTCCCAGGGCGCGTGCCTCCTCCGCGTCGCGGGCTTTGCGGCGTTCGAAGAGCGTCTCGATCCGGTTCTTCGCCATGCACGAGAGCTCGGCCCACTCCCGGGCCGCCTCGAGGTCGCCGAGGCCCGCGAGCGCGGCGACGGCGAGGCGCGCGAACGTGGCCTCCTGCAGGTCGAGCCCCTGGTAGTCGCCCGCGTCGAGCATCGCGTCGAGCTTCGCGATCTGCTGCTCGCGGTACCGCTCCGACGCGCTCACGCCGCCACCGCCTTAGCGGGGCGGGGGGCGAGGATGTCCTCGAGCTCGACGTCGAGCGCTCGGGCGATCGCGCTGAGCTCCGCGAGAGAGAAGAGGGTGGGGTCGCCATAGAGGCGACGACGGAGCGTCTTGTAGGGGATGCCCGTCTTCTCGGACAGCCACGCGACGCTGCGCTCAGCAACGCCGCGCAGCTCCTCGATGCGCGAGGCGACGTCCTGCGCGGCCTGTTCGGCGGTGCTTCGTTTGGTCATATGGCCAAACTACATGGACGTACGACCGATCGCAAGCCAACTGAGTTGGCCAATTGACCATGCGCGTTGGGTCAATATGGGTATAAGGTGGGACACATGACCAACGAGGACGACCAGCTACAGGCCGCCATCATCGACCAGCTCAACGCCGAACTGGGCGCGGCAGGGATGTCGATGAAGGAACTCGCCATGGCCATCGGACGGCCGTACGACTCCACACGGAACTACCTCCGCAAGGAGCGCGCCATGCCTCTCGTCGTGTTCATCGAGTGCGCCGCCGCCCTGCACATCCCGGCGGACGAGATCATCGCCCGAGCGAGGCGGCGACTCTAGCCACGTACTCCTCGAGCGTGACGCCCTCTCGTCGCGCCTCGACCATCGCCTCACACAGCGTCATACCCGGCTGCACCCCCGCGGCCCTCACCTTCATCTATCGTCCCCCTCTATCGAACGTTTAGACGAATGTAGCGCACTACCCGGACACCGGAATACCGAACATGGGTACCCCGACCCGGGATTCACCGAGGTTTCACCAGACACGCCGAAAGGAGCAGCCCGTGGCACGAGCATGGATCACCGACCGCTGGGTCAAGGACGCGACCGTCACGATGCCGGACGGGACGACGACGAAGATCAGCCCGACGAGCGCGCAGATGAAGTCGCTCAAGACCCTCCCCGAGCACTTCCGCACCGCGAAGTTCGGCAAGGGCTCCCGATGGATCGCCGGATGGTACGAGCCCACCCCGGACGGCCAGCGGATGCGGCAGAAGCTCTTCGCACGCCGCAGCGACGCGGAGGCCTTCGTCGCGGAGCTCGAGGACGACATCCGCTCGCTCCGCTACGTCGACCCCTCCGCCCGCGAGCGGACCTACCGGAAGGTCGCCGAGGCGTGGCTCGAGTCGAAGTCCCGCATCAAGGGGTCGACCTACTACCGGTACCGGCGCGAGCTCGACACGTACGTCCTCCCCCACTGGGGCGAGCGCGCGATCGGGAGCATCACCCGCGAGGACATCGTCGCGTGGATGGCGCAGCTGCAGGACGGGACCGCAGTGCATGAGTTCAACGCGAGCGGCCACCTCAAGAAGCCGCGAGCGCCGAAGCCGATGAGCCCGGCCTACCTGCGGCACGTCGCCGGCGCGACGTTCGGCGGGCCGCTGCGGTACGCGTTCGAGGAGAGGTGGATCGGGACCAACCCGCTGCGCAAGGTCGAGTTCCCTCGCATCGAGCAGGACCTCGAGGAGGATCTGCCCTCGCTCACGTACGCCGAGATCGACATGCTCGCAGCGCAGGCGACCGAGCTGACCGGCAACCCGTCCGACGAGTGGCTGGTGCAGGTGCAGGCGATCTCTGGCCCGCGCATCGGGGAGTCGACGGCGCTCAAGGTGAAGGACCTGGACCTCGCGAACAAGCGCGCACGCATCCACCGAACGTGGACGCACGACAAGAACGGCAAGCGCACCCTCGGGCCGGTGAAGTCATGGGAGAAGCGGTGGCTGCCGCTGGCCGACTTCATTGTCGAGGGTCTGCGCGAGCTCGTGAAGGGGCGCGACCCCGAGGAGTACGTGTTCCGCAGCGTGCGGGGCTTCGCGGTCGACAGCGACGCGTGGCGCAATCGTGTCTGGACGCCGACGTGCAAGGCGGTCGGTCTCGCGGGGTCGATGTCGGTGCACGACCTCCGGCACGTCGCGGCGACGAACGCGATCGCGGCGGGCGCCGACGTGAAGCTCGTGCAGCGGATGCTCGGGCACAAGGACGCGAACGAGACGCTAAACACCTACGCGCACCTGTGGCCCGACCGCGTCGATGAGGTCATGACCGCGATCGAGCAGCGTCGCGCTGACGAGCTCGAGCGGGCCGCCTGACAGCGACCGGCCCAGTGCGTCGCGTCCCCTCGGCCACAAAAAACGGCCCCTCCCCGGACGAAGCGGGGAGGGGCCGTTCTGTGTGTCTTACGCGAACGTGAGTTCAGACAGGAGGTCGTTGCTCTCGCTAGCGAAGTAGTGCCCGTGGGTCTTCATGATCGTCTCGATGCTGTCCGATCCGATCAGCACGATCTCGTAGTCCGAGTCATTCTGGTGCTTCGCCTCGGCGTCAGCGTACGCCTTGGTAGCTCGCTTGGCGTCGGAGAACTCGTACTGCGATACGAGCTTCTGCTCCTTGTGGCTGTAAGCGAGGAGGAAGTGCACGGTTGCCATCAGTCTCTCCTTCTGCGGACGAAGTAACCTGCTTCAACGACGGCGTCTGTTACGGCGCTGTGGCGTTCGGCGAGCTCAGTTGGCGGCTGAGTGTTGGCGTCCTGGTAGTAGAGCATATCCCCACTAACTGCGAAGTAGTCCAGCATCTCTTGCGGACCGACACCGTCCTTGAGAGTGAGGTTCATGCGTGAGTCGACTGTCTCGATGGTGTTCGCCCATCGTTGCTGCAACCGCGTGCGCACTTGAATCTCGATTCGCCGCTCCGCTCTTTCGATCACGAAGTGGCGGGCTCTATAGCCTGTGCTCTTTGGGTCAGCCACGTAGTCTCGTCGACGCTTGATGAAATCGCCCCATCGCTTCTCGATGTGATCGCAGAGACGGTTCTGTTCGTCGAGGTCGCGCACGACGGCGCGCGTCCCTCCGATGTCTTCGAGGCGAGCCAGGTTACTCCTTTCCATGTTCGCGAGCTTGCGGATGATCCGAGGGAGCCGCTTAAGCCGCTGCGAAACGACCGGTCGACGACCGAGCTGCGACGTGTAGAACTGGCGAAGACCGACGGACGTGATGCTGAGTGGCCTCTGGTGCGCCGCTCGGAAGGCGTCTACAACCGAGGTTGCGCGCCGATACGTCTCGACCTCGAGATGCGCCGTGATCGCGTCCATGTCGTCTCGCGCGATCATCCTATGGAGCTCCGCAAGATACTCACCGCACCGATTGATCTCGCTCTTGCTCACATCGGGCATGTCCTTGTACGCCGGCACCTGGCCGAGCGTAGCGCACTCGTGCACGACTCCCTCAGCCGGACGGGGCTCGACTGCTCCCCTAGGTTCTCGTCTTAGACGGACCTTAGACGGGGTCGATCTTGGACGCCCTCCGGACACGACAAAGCCCCCGTATCCCGCGTGATCACGCGGGATACGGGGGCTTGGCTGTGCCGGCTGCGGGGCTCGAACCCACGACCCCCTGTTTACAAGACAGGTGCTCTACCAACTGAGCTAAGCCGGCGCGGGTCCCCGAGGGGACCTGGAAAGCATACCGTCGCGCGGCGACGGGATCCGCTACTCCGCGGGGGTCTCGGTCGGCTCGGGCTCTGCGGTCTCGCTCGGCGCGGGCTCGGGCTCCTCTGTCGCCTCGGGCTCCTCGGCGGGAGTCGGCGTCGGCGAGGCCGTCGAGTAGTAGGCCTCGCTCGAGACCGTGAGCACGAACTGCGCGAACTCGGCGGGGTCGTCGAGCTGACCCTGATACGGACGGCCGTTCACGAGGATCATCGGCGCGCCGGTCAGGCGCACGTCCTCGGTGTCGGGCAGGGGCTCCTCGAGGACGCGCTGAGTCGTCTCGCTCGCCCAGGTCACGAAGTCCTCGTTCTCGATGCACGCGCGCACGGCCTTCGTGTCGTCGACGCCGACGGCGGCCGCGAGCGCGGCGAGCTCCTTGTCGGTGTACCCCTCGCTGTCGACCGAGGGCTGCTCGACGAGGAGCTCGTGGTTGAAGGCGAGCGCCGACTCGGGCGCGTGCGTGCGCACGCAGGCGACCGCGCCCGCTGCGCGCAGGGAGTACTTCGAGCCGTTCGACTTGGCCGTGAGCAGGGCCACGGGGTGGTACGAGAGGTCGGCCGCGCCCTGGGCGACCCACTCCGCGAGCTGGGACGAGTTCGTCTGCTCGAACTGCGCGGACCCCTCGGACAGGTAGTCGACATACACGCGGATGCTGACGGCGGATGCCGAGCTCGCGCGCTCCGCCTCGGGCTCAGCGGGCTCGGTGGCCTCGAGCGAGCTCGTCACCATGGGCGACAGGTCGTCGGAGTCGGCGACGACGATGCCGTCGTCCTCGAGGTTCTCCGGTGTCAGGGTCGGGCGGTTGAGGGCGGGGACGACGACGCTCGTCACCGCGAACGCGATCGCGGCGACGCCCGCGACGATCACGAGGGTGATCCCGCCTCGACGCAGCATCTTCGCGCGCGTCTGCTTCGCCTTGACCTTCTGCGCCTTCTCCCGCACAGCATCGCGTCGCTCGCTGCCCGGGGGAACGATCGGGTTCTCGTTCGTCATCGCCTGCTCGCACTCCCCTTCGCCGCCACGGGTACCGGCGGTCGACCTCGAAGAGGCTAGAGCGTGTCACTGGGAAATGCCCCGGCAGACACGGCAGATCCGCCGTCTCCGCGCCCGCGCCATCCGCTCATCAGCAGACGATTTCCCCACGCGCGCGGATTCGATGGCATACTGAGCCGAGACCCGACGAGGGGTCTACGGCGGTTCGCACCGTCGGTTCCATTCACTACGGATCGTCCGGCACGTACCTGCCGGTGAAGGAGAAGAACCATGGCCAGTGTCACTTTCGACGACGCCACCCGCCTCTACCCGGGCGGAACCCGTCCCGCGGTCGACAAGCTGAACCTGGAGATCGGCGACGGCGAGTTCCTCGTTCTCGTCGGCCCCTCGGGCTGCGGAAAGTCCACCTCGCTGCGCATGCTCGCGGGCCTCGAAGAGGTCAACGACGGCCGCATCCTCATCGGCGACCGCGACGTCACCGACGTGCCGCCGAAGGACCGCGACATCGCGATGGTGTTCCAGAACTACGCGCTCTACCCGCACATGACGGTCGCCGAGAACATGGGCTTCGCGCTCAAGATCGCCGGCGTGAGCAAGGACGAGCGCGCCAAGCGCGTTCTCGAGGCCGCCAAGCTCCTCGACCTCGAGCAGTACCTCAACCGCAAGCCGAAGGCCCTCTCGGGTGGTCAGCGTCAGCGTGTCGCGATGGGCCGCGCCATCGTCCGCGAACCCCAGGTGTTCCTCATGGACGAGCCGCTGTCGAACCTCGACGCCAAGCTCCGCGTGCAGACCCGCACGCAGATCGCGTCGCTCCAGCGTCGCCTCGGCGTCACCACGGTCTACGTCACGCACGACCAGACCGAGGCGCTCACGATGGGCGACCGCATCGCGGTCCTCAAGGACGGCCTCCTCCAGCAGGTGGGCACGCCGCGCGACCTGTACGAGAAGCCGAACAACGTCTTCGTGGCCGGCTTCATCGGCTCGCCCGCGATGAACCTGTTCCCCGCGGAGATCGCCGAGGGCGGCATCCGCTTCGGCACGAAGGTCGTCCCGGTCGAGGCGAAGGCGCTCAACAAGGCGCACGGCTCCAAGGTGACGGCGGGCGTCCGCCCCGAGGACTTCATCGTCGGCCCCGCCGGCAGCGAGGGCCTCGCGGTCAAGGTCGACCTCGTCGAGGAGCTCGGCGCCGACGGCTACCTGTACGGCCACGTCGAGGGCTCGGACGCGCAGATCGTCGCGCGCGTCGACGGCCGCCGCCACCCGATGGCCGGCGAGACCGTCTCGCTCCTGCCGACGCCCGACCACATCCACGTCTTCGACGTGGAGACCGGCGAGCGCCTGCTCGACAAGGCGATCGTCTCGGCGTAACGCTGTCACCGCGCGACGGCGCGGGCGAACCTCCGGGTTCGTCCGCGCCGTCGCCGTTTCTGGGGGAAGATCTTCTCTATGGCCGATTCGCTCCGCATCACCGCCGCCGAGATCGACCCGCAGCTGCTCACGCTGCCCTGGCGGACGAAGCTCGCCGAGTGGCCGAGCAGCGCGATCGTGAAGCTCCCGAAGGGCATCTCGCGTCACATCGTCCGCTTCAGCGAGCTGTCGGGGATGGTCATCGCCGTCAAGGAGACGACGGCGCACATGGCCCAGCGCGAGTACGAGCTCCTCGGTGCGCTGCAGCGCCTCGAGGTGCCGTGCGTGCGCCGCGTCGCGGTCATCGACGGGCGCACCGACGAGCAGGGCAATCCGCTCCCCGCGGCCCTCGTGACCGCGCATCTGAAGTTCTCGATGCCCTACCGCGCGCTGTTCACGCAGACGCTGCGGCCCGACACCGCCACGCGCCTCGTGGATGCGCTCGCCCTCCTCCTCGTGCGCGTGCACAAGGTCGGCTTCCGCTGGGGCGACGTCTCGCTGTCGAACACGCTCTTCCGCCGCGACGCCGGCGCGTTCGCCGCGTACCTCGTCGACGCCGAGACCGGCGATCTCTATGAGGGCGGGCTGACGGATGGCCAGCGCGCGCACGACATCGACATCGCGCGCACGAACATCGCCGGCGAGATCATGGACCTCGAGGCCGGCGGACGCGTCGAGATCGGCGTCGACGCCATCGAGGTCGCCGATCAGCTCGTCGCGACCTACCGCGAGCTGTGGTCGGCACTCACGGAGGCCGAGTCATTCGCCCTGACCGAGACCTGGCGCATCACCGAGCGCGTGCAGCGGCTCAACGAGCTCGGCTTCGACATCGACGAGATGACGATCCAGACCGACCCCGACGGCACGCGCGTCTCGATCCAGCCGAAGGTCGTCGACGCGGGGCACCACCGTCGCCGCCTGCTGCGTCTCACGGGCCTCGACGCCGAGGAGAATCAGGCCCGCCGTCTCCTCAACGACCTCGACGAGTACCGCTCGCGGATCTCGCGCTCGTCCGACGAGGAGGTCGCCGCGCACGAGTGGGTGACGCGCGTCTTCGAGCCGGTCGTCCGCGCCATCCCCTATGAGATGCGCGCGAAGCTCGAGCCCGCCGAGGTGTTCCACCAGGTGCTCGAGCACCGCTGGCATCTCTCGCAGGCGCGCGGCGCATCCGTGCCGCTCGCCGAGACGCTCACGAGCTACATCCGCGACGTGCTGCGGCACCGGCGCGACGAGGCCACGATCATGGGCCCCCTCACGGAGACGCTCACCGAGCCCCTCGCGACGGCCTCGGGAGAGGCGCGCGACTGGCGCGACCTGGTCTGACTGAGCCGGGGCAGGGCCCGCAGGCGCCTGCCCCGTTTCGCGGCGAACCCGCGCCGTCGCGCGGGTTACGCCTGGGCGCCTCGGATCGTCGAGACCTGGTAGAGCGCGACGGATGCCGCGATGCCCGCGTTAAGCGACTCGGTCACGTCGGAGATCGGGATGGACACGACCTGGTCGCACGTCTCCGTCACGAGGCGCGAGAGGCCCTTGCCCTCGCTGCCGACGACGATGACGACCGGGCGGTCGGCGAGCTCGATCGAGGGCAGCGACACGTCGCCGTCGCCGTCGAGGCCGAGCACGAAGACGCCCTGCTTCTTGAACTCCTTGAGCGTGGTCGTGAGGTTCGGCGCGATCGCCACGGGGATGCGCGCGGCGGCGCCCGCGCTCGTCTTCCACGCCGCCGAGTTCACGCTGGCCGAGCGGCGCTGCGGCACGATGACGCCGTGGCCGCCGAACGCGCCGGTCGAGCGGATGATCGCGCCCAGGTTGCGCGGGTCGGTGATGCCGTCGAGCGCCACGAACAGCGGAGTCGCGCCCGTGTCGACGACCTGCTCGAGGAGGTCCTGGGGGTGCGCGTACTCGTACGGCGGCACCTTGAGCGCGACGCCCTGGTGCACGCCGTCGAAGCCGGCCATGCGGTCGAGCTCGGGGCGGGTGACCTCGAGCACGGGGATCTCGCGGTTCCGGGCGATCGCGAGCATCTCCTTGACGCGGTCGTCCATCTCGACGCGCTGCGCGATGTAGAGCGCGGTCGCGGGGATCTTCGCGCGCAGGGCCTCGAGCACGCTGTTGCGCCCGGTCACGTTCTCGGTGTCGTCCTTCGGGCGCGACGAGCGCTGCTGCGGCTTCTGCGCGCTCCCGCCGCGCTTCGCGGCGAGGCGCTCGGCGGCCTGCTTGCGCTTGTGCGCGACGTGGTACGGCCGGTCCTCGGCCTTCGGGGTCGGGCCCTTGCCCTCGAGCGACCGGCGGTTCTTGCCGCCCGTGCCCTTCGTGGGGCCCTTCTTGCCCTTCGCGGCGCCGGGTCGTCCAGGCTTAGCCATTGATGCTCCAAGTGGTTCCGTGTGCGGTGTCTTCGAGGGCGATGCCCGCCGCGGCGAATGCATCGCGGATGCGGTCGGCGCTCGCCCAGTCCTTCGCCGCACGCGCCTCGGCGCGCTGCGCGATGAGCTGCTCGACGAGGGCGGAGAGGGACTCTGCCGTCGGGCCGTCTCCGGAGCTCTGCGCGAGCGCGCCGAACGGATCCAGGCCCAGGACGTCCATCATGGCGGACACGGCTGAGAACGCGCCCCGCGCCGCCGCCTCATCGCCCGCATCGAGCGCGGTGTTGCCCGCGCGGACGGTCTCGTGCACGACCGCGAGCGCCTGCGGGACGCCGAGGTCGTCGTCCATCGCGTCCGCGAACGCGTCGGGGATCTCGGCCGCCTCAGGGCGCGGATGCACGCGCAGGAAGCGCTCGAGGAAGCCGCGGATGCGTGCGAGCGCCGCCTCCGCCTCGCGCCACGACGCGTCGGTCAGGTCGAGGCTCGAGCGGTAGTGGGCTGCCGCGAGCGCGTAGCGGACCACGAGCGGATCCTCGGCCGCGAGCACGTCGGCCGCGAGCGTGAAGTTGCCGAGCGACTTCGACATCTTCTGCCCGTCGACCGTGACGAGGCCGTTGTGCACCCAGTAGCTCGCGAACGCGTCTCCGGCGGCGGTCGACTGCGCGAGCTCGTTCTCGTGGTGCGGGAAGCGCAGGTCGAGCCCGCCTCCGTGGATGTCGAAAGCCGGCCCGAGGTAGCGGCGCGACATCGCCGAGCACTCGATGTGCCATCCGGGGCGCCCCTCGCCCCACGGCGACGCCCACACCGCGCTGCGCGGCTCGTCGGGCTTGGCGCCCTTCCAGAGCGCGAAGTCGTGCGGATCGCGCTTGCCGCGCGGATCCGCGTCGGCCGCGTCCTCCATCGCGTCGACCGACTGGCGTGTGAGGGCGCCGTACGCGCGCCACGACCGCACGTCGAAGTAGACGTCGCCCGCTGACGCATACGCATGACCCCGCTCGATGAGCTCCTGGATGAGCTCCTGCATCTGCGGGATGGATGCGGTCGCGCGCGGCTCGTAGGTCGGGGGCAGGATGCCGATGGCCGCGTAGGCGGCGGTGAACTCCTGCTCCATGCGGTAGGCCAGCGCCCACCACGGCTCGGCCTCGGTCGCGTTGGCGAGCACCTTGTCGTCGATGTCGGTCACGTTCCGCACGAACGTCACGCGCGGGTAGCGGTGCGCGAGCCATCGCCTCAGCAGGTCGAAGGCGAGGGCGCCCCGCAGGTGCCCGATGTGCGGGCCGGACTGCACCGTCGGGCCGCACACGTACATCGTCACGTTCTCCGGGTCGAGAGGCGCGAAGTCGCGCAGCGTCTGAGCGCGGGTGTCGTACAGCCGGAGAGTCACCCCCTCAGACTACTGGCCGCCGTCCGCCCCGCCCCGGCGGCCCGCGTCACTCGGACGTCATCCGGAGCGTGTAGAACCGAAGGGTGATGTCCGTCCTCGCCGTGCTCGCCGCGGCCGTCCTGTTCGGGACGACGGGGACGGCGCAGGCCCTCGGCCCCGTCGGCACGACGCCCCTCGCGGTGGGAGCCGTCCGCGTCGCGGTCGGCGGTCTCGCCCTCGCCGCACTCGCGGCGGTCGCCGGCGCGTGGGCGCGACGCACGGGCGGCGTCCGGTCTCCGCGGCCCGAGGCGCGCCCGCTGCTCCTCATGGCGATCGCGGGCGTGTGCCTGTTCGCGTACCAGCCGCTGTTCTTCCTCGGCGCCTCGGTGAACGGCGTCGCGGTCGGCACGGTCATCGCCCTCGGCTCCTCCCCCGTGCTCGCCGGCGCGATCGAGGGAGCGCTCACACGCCGCGCGCCGGGGCGCACCTGGATGGTCGCGACCCTCATCGCGACCGGCGGCGTGGCCCTGCTCGCCCTGGGCGGTCAGGAGGGCGCGGCGACCGCGCCCCTCGGCGTGGCCGCCTCTGTCGGAGCCGGCGCGTCCTTCGCCGTGTTCGCCGTCGCGCAACGGCGCCTTCTCGACGGCGGCTGGCAGCCCCTCACCGTGATGGGCGTCGCGGGTGGCGTCGCGGCCGTGCTCGCCGCCGCACTGCTGCCCTTTCAGGACCTGGCATGGCTCGCCCGCCCTGACGGCGCCGCGATGGCGCTGTGGCTCGGCCTCGGCGCGACGACGCTCGCCTATGCCTCGTTCACGTGGGGCCTGCGACGTGTGCCCGCGCCGACCGCCGCGACCCTCACGCTCGCGGAGCCGCTGACGGCCGCGCTGCTCGGCGTGATCGTGCTCGGCGAGCGCCTCGCGCCGCTGGGCATCGCGGGGCTCGCGGCCCTCGCCATCGGACTCGTCCTGCTCGCCAGGGGCGCGCGGCGCCCCATCCGCCCCTACGCCCTGGAGGCCTGACATGACCATCGACATCCGCGTCGACGACCTGACCCACCCCGCGACCCAGGCGCTCGCGGCCATCCACCTCGCGGGCATGCACGCCGGCACACCCGCCGAGAGCGTCCACGCGCTCGATCTCGACGGGCTGCGGCATCCGTCGGTCACGCTGTGGTCGGCGTGGATCGACGATCAGATCGCCGGGATCGGCGCGCTCAAGCGCCTCGACGACGAGCGCGGCGAGCTCAAGTCGTTCCGCACCGCCGAGACGCACCTGGGCCGCGGCGTCGCCCGCGCCGTTCTGCGGCACATCATCGCCGAGGCGCGAATGCGCGGGATGGCGTCGCTGTGGCTCGAGACCGGCAGCGACGCCGCGTTCGCCCCGGCGCGCGGCCTGTATGCGAGCGAGGGCTTCGTCGAATGCGGGCCGTTCGACGACTACGTCCTCGACCCGCTCTCGACCTTCATGACGCGCACGCTCTGACGCGCGCGGCTCACGCGCGGTGCACGAGGGCGACCGCGAACGCCTGCACGCCCTCCGCGGCGCCCGTGAACCCGAGGCCGTCCGTCGTCGTCGCCGACACCGTCACGGGCGCGCCGCCGAGCGCGGCGGACAGTGCCGCCTCGGCCTCCGCTCGCCGCGGCGCGAAGCGCGGCCGTGCGGCCTGCACCTGCACCGAGACGTTGCCGATGGTCCACCCCTCGGCCGCCAGGTAGGCGCGGGTGTCCTCGAGGAACGCGGCGGCGTGCGCGCCGGCGAACTCGGGGCGGTCGGTCCCGAAGCGCGAGCCGATGTCGCCGAGGCCTGCAGCGGAGAGCAGCGCGTCGACGATCGCGTGCGCGACGGCATCCCCGTCGGAGTGGCCGGAGAGGGCGGGCTCGCCCGGCCACTCGAGGCCCGCGAGCCAGAGCGCGCCCTCGCCGCCGAATGCGTGCACGTCCGTCCCGACGCCGATGCGGGGCAGGGCGGGGCCGGCTGGGGCCGGGCTGATGAGAGTCCGCGCGCGCTGCAGGTCGGCCGGCGTCGTGATCTTGAACGCGCGCGCGTCGCCCTCGACCGACGCGATCGGATGGCCGGCGGCCGCGACGAGCGCCGAGTCGTCGGTGTGCTCCTCGCCCGCCACGCGGTAGGCCGTCTCGAGGATGTCGCGTCGGAAGCCCTGCGGCGTCTGCGCGGACGCGAGCTCCGAGCGGTCGACGACCCCCGTGATCAGCTCGCCGTCGACTCGCTTGATGGTGTCGACGACCGGGAGAACGGGCACGACGCCCCATCCGGTCCGCTCGACGGCGTCGACGACCCGGTCGATGAGCTCGGCCGGCGCGAGCGCGCGCGCCGCGTCGTGCACGAGCACGATCTCGACGTCGGGCCAGACCGCGGCGAGACCCGCCGCGACGGACTGCTGGCGGGTGCTCCCGCCCGCCACGACCGAGACGAGCTCACGGCGCGCGCCTGCTGCCTCCTGCGCGTCGGTCAGCGCCTCGCCGACCCGCTCCTCGGGCGCGACGACGACGACCTGCGCGGGCCGCGCGGCGAAGACGCGGTCCAGGCAGTGCCGGAGGATCGTGTGGTCGTCGATCCCGACGAAGGCCTTGGGCGCGCCGGCGCCGAGGCGCGTGCCGGATCCGGCGGCGACGACGATGACGGCGACACGGGGCGACGGCGTGACGGTGCTCACACCCCCACGGTACCCGCCGGACGCGGAACGGCCCGGTTCACCTCAGGTGAACCGGGCCGTTCTGATCGATCGCGCGTCAGCTGCTCGCGAGGACCTCGTCGAGGAGCTCTGCGGCCTTCTCCTCTTCGACCTTCTCCGCGAGCGCGAGCTCGGAGACGAGGATCTGGCGGGCCTTGGCGAGCATCCGCTTCTCGCCGGCGGAGAGCCCGCGGTCCTGGTCGCGGCGCCACAGGTCGCGCACGACCTCGCTGACCTTGATGACGTCGCCCGAGGCGAGCTTCTCAAGGTTCGCCTTGTAGCGGCGTGACCAGTTCGTCGGCTCCTCGGTGAACGGGGCGCGCAGCACCTCGAACACCTTGTCCAGCCCCTCCTGGCCGATGACGTCGCGCACGCCGACGAGGTCGACGTTCTCTGCGGGGACCTCGATGACGAGGTCGCCCTGCGTGACGTTCAGCTTGAGGTAGATCTTCTCCTCGCCCTTGATGACGCGAGTCTTGACTTCGGTGATCGTCGCCGCCCCGTGATGGGGGTACACGACCGTCTCGCCAACCTCAAAAAGCATAGAATTGTGTCCTTTCGGCGATCTCAAGGATATCACAGCTCGCGATGCACTAAGGTTCGCGCGGCATCGGCCCGCATGCCACGCCATCCGCGTGATCACGGGCCCGCACGCCATCCCTTTAGAATGGCGTGGGAGCGTCTGCCGACGGGCGACGCCGCAGCATCTGGAGGATCCGTGAACACGCGCGCACTCGCGTCCGCCGCCCTTGCCGGCCTCGTCATCCTGGGAGCCACGGGCTGCCAGGCCATCACGTCGCAGGCGACGACGATCAAGTACTCCGCGTCGGACGGCGTGAACGTCCCCGATGCCGAGGGCGCGCCCGTCGAGATCCGCAACGCGGTCATCATCGCCGACGAGGACGGCGACCAGGGCAACCTCGCCGCCGCGCTCGTCAACCGCACCGACAGCGCCGCGACCCTCACGCTCGAGTGGGGCGACGAGAGCGAGACGGTGCGGATCCCGGCCGAGAGCGTCGTGAGCCTCGGCACCGAGGAGACCGAGCCGCTGCTGCTCGACGCGATCGACTCCCCCGCGGGCTCGACGCTCCCCGTCTACTTCCAGTCCGGCGACGCCGAGGGCGTCCTCACCGAGGTCCCGGTGCTCGACGGCTGCCTCGAGCAGTTCGCCGACCTCGTGCCCGGCGGCGGCGCGAGCGACTGCGAGAAGGAAGCCCCCGCCGAGCACGGCGAAGAGGGCCACTGACCCGACGCCCGATGGCGTAAGAAGGGCCGAGCGGAGATCCTCCCGCTCGGCCCTTCTTCGCGTCCTGGGGTCAGCCCTCGAAGCGGTAGCCGAGGCCGCGCACGGTCACGAGCATGACCGGCTCGCTGGGCACCTTCTCGATGCGCGAGCGGATGCGCTTGATGTGCACGTCGAGCGTCTTGGTGTCGCCGAAGTAGTCGCTGCCCCACACGCGGTCGATGAGCTGGCCGCGCGTGAGCACACGGCCCGCGTTGCGCATGAGCACCTCGAGCAGCTCGAACTCCTTGAGCGGCATGTTGATCTGCTCGCCGTCGACCGACACCGTGTGACGGTCGATGTCGAGCGTCACGCGGCCGCCTTCGAGCACGCGCTCGTCGAGGTCGGCCTCCGCCTGCAGCGAGCGGCGCATGACCGCCCGCATGCGCGCGAGCAGCTCGCGCGCCGAGTACGGCTTCGTGACGTAGTCGTCGGCGCCGAGCTCGAGCCCGACGACGATGTCCACCTCGGAGTCCTTGGCCGTCAGCATGATGATCGGCACGGCCGACGTCGTGCGCACCTGGCGGCAGACCTCGGTGCCCGGCATCCCGGGGAGCATGAGGTCGAGCAGGATGACGTCGGGCTCCTGGTCCCGGAACGCCGCGAGCGCGGCGTCTCCGTCCTCGGCGATCTCGACCTCGTAGCCCTCGCGCCGCAGCAGGTAGGCGAGCGGGTCGGCGAGGTCGGGTTCGTCCTCCACGAGCAGAACACGCGTCATTCGTTCTCTTTCCTTCCGTGGCGCCTCGTCACGCGGCGTCGACCGCGCGGGCGCCCTTCCTCTTGCGTTTCGCGGACTCGGCACCGACGAGCGGGGCCTCCGTGCGCGGGAGCCTGATGGTGAACGTCGACCCGCGATCGGGCTGCGACCAGAGCCGCACCTCGCCGCCGTGCCGATTCACCGCGTGCTTCACGATCGAGAGGCCGAGGCCGGTGCCTCCCGTGCGGCGCGAGCGCGCCTGGTCGGCGCGGTAGAAGCGCTCGAACACGCGCTGCTGGTCGGCCTCCGCGATGCCGATGCCCTGGTCGGTCACGGCGATCTCGACGGCCTCCGCGGTTCCGCGCACGCCGATGCCCACGCGCGAGCCGCGCGGGGAGTACGCGATGGCGTTCGCGACGAGGTTGCCGAGCGCCTCGACGAGGATGGTCGCCGAGCCGCGCACGAAGAGCCCGCGGTCGCCGCCGCGCACGAGCGCGACATCCGCCGACTCGGCCTGCACCTGGTACTGCTCGAGGGCAGCGGCGACGACCTCGTCGATCGCGACGTCGCCGACCTCGGTGAGCTCGTCCGCGGCCTGCAGCTTGGACAGGTTCATGATGCGCCCCGTGAGCTGGCCGAGGCGCTGCGCCTCCGCCGACATCCGCGCGGCGAAGCGGCGCACCTGCTCGGGATCGTCAGAGGCCGACTCCATCGCCTCGGCGAGGAGGCCGATCGCCCCGACCGGCGTCTTCAGCTCGTGGCTCGTGTTCGCGATGAAGTCCTGCCGCATCTGCTGGAGGCGCTCCTGCTCCGAGATGTCGCGCACGATGAGCAGCGTGAGCCGGTCGGCGATCGCTGTCGCGCGCGCGACGACGAGGCGGGTGTCGTCGGAGATCCGGCCACGGCGGATGCGCAGCGTCTGCGACTCGGTCGAGGAGCCGAGCCCGCGTGCGGCCTTCACGAGCTCGCGGAGCTCGGGCTGCTCGAGCCCCTGCCCCGGAGTCAGGCCGAGCCACGTCGCCGATGCCGAGACCGAGACGACGGCGCCCGAGGAGTCGATCACGGCCGTCGCGTCGTCGATCGCGTCGAGCGCGGCCGTGAGCGCCGGCGGAAGCGCGAGGCTCTGCTCGCGCAGCGCCCGCTCCCTGGCGCGGAACGCGAGCACCACGATCAGGGTCACGCCGACGCCGAGGATGATCCCTGCGGCGAGCGCGAGCAGCGCGAGCTGCGTGGAGTCCATGTCTCCAGAGTAGAGTGCAGCCGAGAGCCCCTCTGGACGAATGGGCTCGTCGGGGCGCCGCCCCGACGCACTGTTCACCGACCGGGCACCGGCCGTTCACCTTCGCGCATGACAATCGCGAGGCGCACAGGCCAGTGTGAGAAGCCGCCGCTGCGCGGCCGAGACCCGAAACCGACGAAAGGTTCGCCAGATGCGCGAAGTCTTCCACCAGGCCCTCGAGGACATCCAGAACCGGCTGGTCGAGATCGCCGAGCTGGTCACGGTGGCCATCGACAAGGCCACCATCGCCTTCGAGAACGGCGACGTCGCCCTCGCCGAGGAGGTCATCGCCGATGACGTCCGCATCGACGAGCTGGCCCTCTCGGTCGACGAGCTCGCGATCGACACGCTCGCGATGCAGCAGCCCGTCGCCCGCGACCTCCGCATCATCGTGAGCGCGCTGCGCACGAGCGCGTCGCTCGAGCGCATGGGCGACCTCGCCGAGCACATCGCGCAGCTCGCCCGCTCCCGCTTCCCCGAGCGCGCCATCCCCAAGGGCCTCAAGAGCACGTTCGTGAAGATGGGCAAGCTCGACGTCGAGGTCGCGCGCACGCTCGTCGAGCTCCTGCGCACGCAGGACCTCGCCTACGCCGCGCAGATCCGCGACGCCGACGACGTCATCGACGAGCTCCACGCGACCGTCTACGAGAAGGTGCTCAGCGAGGCGTTCGCGGGCGACGCGAGCCACGTCATCGACGCCGCTCTCGCAAGCCGCTACCACGAGCGCTTCGGCGACCACGCGGTCTCGATCGCGAAGAAGATCGTCTACCTCGCCACGGGCGACTGGACCGGCTCCGCCGACCCCGAGATCGAGGTCGTGGACCGCACGCCGGGCGTCTGACCCGAGAACGACGAAGCGCCCCGCCGGTCGGCGGGGGGTTTTGTCGTTTTCTGGCTCATTCTTTCCCTTGGTGGCGACCACGTCGGCGCCGACCA
>NZ_JBSQBP010000015.1:0-93416 GCF_053851835.1 Microbacterium sp. KNMS | reverse complement strand
CGCCGACCGCCCCGGCCACGACCTGCGCTACGCGATCGACTCCACCAAGCTCCGCACCGAACTCGGCTGGACCCCCCGCTACCAGGACTTCGAAGCAGGACTCGCCGCGACCATCGACTGGTACCGCGAGAACGAGACCTGGTGGGCCCCCGCCAAAGACCACGTCGAAGCCTTCTACGCCTCGAAAGGACAGTGACCGGCAGTGACGACGTTCGGCAAGACCCTCGCCGTCACCGACACCCCGATCCCGGGGCTCGTCGTGCTCGACCTGCCCGTCCACGGCGACGCCCGCGGCTGGTTCAAGGAGAACTGGCAGCGGGAGAAGATGACCGCGCTCGGGCTGCCCGACTTCGGGCCCGTGCAGAACAACATCTCCTTCAACGACAAGCCCGGCACCACCCGCGGCATCCACGCCGAACCGTGGGACAAGTACGTCTCCGTCGCGACCGGGCGGATCTTCGGCGCCTGGGTCGACCTGCGCGAGGGCCCCACGTTCGGGGCCGTGTTCACCGCCGAGCTCGACCCGTCGAAGGCGATCTTCGTGCCCCGCGGTGTCGGCAACAGCTACCAGACCCTCGAGCCCGACACCGCCTACGTCTACCTCGTCAACGACCACTGGTCCCCCGACGCGGCCTACTCCTTCCTCAATCTCGCCGACGAGACCGTCGCGATCGACTGGCCCATCCCGCTCTCCGACGTCGAGATCAGCGACAAGGACCGCACCCACCCGCGCCTGGCCGACGTCGTGCCGATCCCGCCGCGCAAGACCCTCGTGCTCGGCGCGAACGGCCAGCTCGGCCGCGCCCTGCGCGCCCTCCTCGGCGACCGCCCCGACATCGAGTACGCCACCCGCGCCGACCTCGACCTCGCCTCCCCCGGCCTCGACACCGCACGACCCTGGCGCGACTACGACGTCATCGTCAACGCCGCCGCCCACACCGCCGTCGACAACGCCGAGACCCCCGAGGGCCGCACCCAGGCCTGGGCCGCGAACGCCACCGGCGTCGCCGCGCTCGCCCGCATCGCGACCGAGCACCGCTGCACCCTCGTCCACATCTCCAGCGACTACGTCTTCGACGGCACATCCGACGCCCCCTACCCCGAGGACGCCCCTCTCTCGCCCCTCGGCGTCTACGGGCAGACCAAGGCCGCCGGCGACGCGATCGTGCAGACCGTCCCCCGCCACTACCTCATCCGCACCAGCTGGGTCATCGGCGACGGCCGCAACTTCGTCACCACCATGGCCTCCCTCGCCGAACGCGGCATCGACCCCTCCGTCGTCGCCGACCAGACCGGACGCCTCACCTTCACCGACGACCTCGCCGCCGGCATCCACCACCTCCTCACCACCCGCGCCCCCTACGGCACCTACAACCTCACCGGCAGCGGACAGCCCGCCACCTGGGCCCAGATCGCCCAGAGCGTCTTCACCCTCACCGGCCACGACCCCGCCCGCATCACCCCCGTCACCACCGACGCCTACTACGCCACCGCGACCGGCCCCATCGCCCCCCGCCCCCGCAACAGCGTCCTCGACCTCGCCAAGATCACCGCCACCGGCTACACCCCCGCCGACCACACCGACCGCCTCACCGCCTACCTCACCCCGCAGTGACCACGCGCACCCCCGCGCGCGCCGACATCCAGGCCCTCCGCGCCCTCGCGGTGCTCGGCGTCGTCCTGTTCCACATCTGGCCGCGAGCCCTGCCGGGCGGCTACGCGGGCGTCGACGTCTTCTTCGTCATCTCCGGCTTCCTCATCACGGGCCAGCTCGTCTGCGCACGCGAGCGCGGGACGCTGAGACTGGGAGCGTTCTGGGCCGCCCGCGCCCGTCGCCTGCTGCCCGCGAGCCTGCTCGTGCTGCTCGCGAGCGTCGTGCTCGTGCTCGTGTGGACACCCGCGCCCCAGCAGGCCCCCGACCTGCGCTCGATCGTCGCGAGCGCGCTGTACGCGGTGAACTGGCAGCTCGCGGCCGACGGGGTCGACTACCTCGCGCACGACGCGGCTCCGCCGATCGCCCAGCACTACTGGTCGCTCGCCGTCGAGGAGCAGTTCTACCTCCTGTGGCCCCTGCTCGTCCTCGCCGCCACCGCGCGCCGCCTGCGGGGGCGACGGGTGCTCGTCGCCGGCGTCGTGGCGGTCGCGGTCGTCGGCTTCGCGGTGAGCGTGTGGCTCACGGGCGCGAGCTATCCGTACGGCTACTTCTCGACCGCGAGTCGCCTGTGGGAGTTCGCGCTCGGCGCGATCGTCGCGCTCCTGCCCCCGCTCGCCCTGAGGGCATCCGTCCGCCTGGCCATCTGGGTCGCCGCGGTCGCCGCGCTGGTGATGGCGATGCTCGTGTTCGACGCCGCGACGGCTTTCCCCGGCCCCTGGGCGCTCGTGCCGACCGCGGCGACCGCGCTCCTCATCGCGATCGGGCCGACCGCGCCCGCGCACGCGTTCGAGCGACTCGTCGCATGGCGCCCCGTGCAGTGGGTGGGCGATCAATCGTACGGCGTGTATCTCTGGCATTGGCCCCTCGTGGTGATCGCGCCGCACGTGCTCGGCCGTGCGCCCGACCTCCCTGAGAACCTGCTGCTGCTCGCGACGACCTTCGTGCTCGCCGCGGCGTCGAAGCGGCTCGTGGAGGATCCGATCCGCTTCGGCGCGCGCCCCCGCGCGGCCCGGCCCTCCCGGATCCTCGCCCTCACCGCAGTCGGGATGGCGGTGGTCGTGGCCGTCGCCGCCCTGCCGATGTGGCACGGCGCGACGGCGGCAGCCGAGCAGCGCGCACACGCCGAGGCGAGCCTGCGAGATCCCGCCCAGTGCCGCGGTGCGGCAGCCCTCCTCGAGCCGGGCTGCGCCGGCCGCGCGGACGACCGGCATCCGATCGCGGATGTCGTGCCCGCCCTGGCGGGCCTCCGCGACGACATGGCCGGCGCCTTCGACTGCTACGACTTCGACCCCGGCGCAGGCGGGGAGCCGGTGTCGTGCACGTTCGGCTCCGAGGCGCCCGGCGCGGTCCGGGTGGCGCTGCACGGGGACTCGCATGCCGCGATGCTCATCCCCGCCCTGCGGGAGGTCGCCGACGAGCGCGGATGGCGCGTCGAGACGTTCGTGGGGCGGGGCTGCGTCTGGCAGGAGCCCGCGAGCGCCGCGTGCGCCGAGCGGAACGCACGGCTCGAGAGCCGTCTCGCCGACGGGGCGTACGACGTGCTGCTCGTCACCGCGGTCAACTCCGCCGAGCGCGACGCGGCCGCGCAGGCCGCGGTCGCCGACCGCTACGCCGAGGCGTGGCGGTCGGCGCAGGAGGCGGGGACGCGCGTGGTCGTGCTCGCCGACAACCCGCGTGTGCCCGCAGCCGCCCAGGACTGCGTGGCCACCGCGGATGTGCTCACCGAGGCGACCTGCGCGATCCCGCGCGCCGACGCGGCGCTCGAGAGCGATCCGCTCCGCGCGACCGCGGCGTCTCTCGACGCGCCGCTCGTGGATCTGTCCGACGCGTACTGCACGGCCGACGCGTGCCCCATGATGCTGGGAGGCGTGCTCGTGTACCGCGACCTCCACCACATCACGGGGTCGTTCAGCACGACGCTCGGCGGCTATCTCGCCGAGCGTGTGAGCGCGGCGATCGGCGTCGAGCCGTCGCCCACCCCGAGGAGGAGTCGATGAAGAACGCCGGAACCGTGCTCGTGTTCCCCACGTGGCCGGAGAACCCCTACCTCAACCTCCTCGAGCTGGCGGCGCGTGCGGCCGGCTACCGCTTCCGGGGCGCGACGACGCATGCCGAGCTGCTGCACGCCCTGCCGGCCCTGCCCCGGGGCGGCGTCGTGCACGTGCACTGGACGACCCCGCTCGTGCAGGAGGCCGCCGACGAGGCCGACGCCCGCGACCGTCTGCGCCGCCTCCTCGCGGCGCTCCGCGACGCCCGCCGCCGTGGTGTGCGGATCGTCTGGACGCTGCACAACCGACTGCCCCACGAGCTGCGCTTCCGGGACGCAGAGATCGCGCTCTACCGGGGCCTCGCCGACCTCGCCGACGTCGTGCACGTGATGGCGCCCGACACGGCAGCGGTCGTCGCCGACGTCGTCGCGCTCGATCCGGCCCGGATCCGCGTCATCCCTCATCCCAGCTACGAGGGCATCTACGACGCGGGCGTCGACCGCACCGCCGCGCGGGCGTCGTTCGACCTCGCGGAGCGCGATCGCGCGGTGCTCTTCCTCGGGCAGATCCGGCCCTACAAGGGCGTCGACGCGCTCGTCGAGGCCGCGACCGCCGCGGGCGACGACATCGTCCTGCTCCTCGCGGGCGTCGTCAAGGAGCAGTCGGAGGAGGAGGTCGCCGCGCTCCTTCCCGACGGGCTCCGCGCGCACACGCAGTTCTCCTTCGTGCCCGACGGGGATCTCGCGCGCTGGTTCCGGGCTGCCGACGTCGCGGTGTTCCCGTACCGCGCGATCCTCAACTCGGGCAGCGTGCACCTCGCCGCCACCTTCCGGGTGCCGGTCGTGCTGCCGGATGAGCCGCACCTGCGCGAGCAGTTCGGGGACGAGCGCTGGGTGGCGTTCTTCGACACCGCGCGGCCGGCGGCATCCATCGCCGAGCTGCTCCGCGACCGCGAGCTGTTCGCGGGCGTCGGCGAGCGCGACTTCGCGCGCTTCACGGCCGGGATCTCGCCGTGGCGCACGGCGAGCGCCTACCGCCGGCTGCTCGACGAGCTCAGCGCAGCGCCCTCGCCCGCTCTCGCGCGACGATGAGCGCTCGCCGGACCGCCCGCGGCGCCCAGTGCCGCCGGCGCCGCACGACGGTCACGCCGTCGACGCGCGCGTAGAGGAACGGATCCCGCGGGTCGTACGCGGGCAGCTCCCCCTCCCCCGCGACGGCCACCGCGACGCCCTCCCGGGCGACGAGAAGCGCCGGGGTGAGGGGTCGGTGCAGCGGCAGCGCGCCCGCCGGGAACACCGCGCGCCATCGCCACCCGCCGCGGACGTCCGCGCGCCACGTGGTCTCCGCGGCGGGGACAGGCGGGCGGCCCGCGAACTCCCCGTCGTGGAGCACGGGGACGCACGCGTCCTGTCCGCGGGCGCTGCGTCCCTCCACGACAAGCGATCCTCCGATGCGCGCGACGTGCGTGACCCGTCCGTCGAGCTCACGACGTGCCGCGAGCGCCCGCCCGAGGTCGCGCTCGGCGACGCGCGCCTCGGGGACGAGCATGAGGGCGCGCTCGCCGAGCACGCGGCGCACGGCCTCGACGAGCCGGTGCCAGGCATCGACGTCCTCGTCATCCGACCGCAGCGACGAGGTGAGCGGCGTGATGAGCGCCTCGCGCTCCTCGGGAGACAGCGCCGCGACGGCGTCCAGGGCGTCCAGTGCCGCGTGCCAGTCCGCGACGGGCTGCGGGCCGAGCCCCGTCATCCATCGCGCGAGCGGACGGATGGCGGCGCGCCCGCCTGCCGCGGCCATCCGCAGCACGAGCGCGCGGAGCGGGTCGCCGGCGAACGGCGGCGTCGCCTCGAGAAGCTCCCGCAGCGCGTCGCGCACACGCTCATCGTCCGCTCCGCCGGCGGCGTCGCGCGCCGCCCATCGCGCGACATGCACGAACCCGTCCCGCTCGCGCACGAGATCCGCGTACACCGTCGAGAGCCGCTCGTCACCCGCGTCGGCGACGAGGCGCGCGCAGGCGAGCTCCTGGTCCAGATAGCTGAGCAGCGACGCCGCCGAGTCGGCGCGCGCCGACATCGAGCTGCCGCCCGGCCGCTCGCGGTAGAGATAGACGACGTCTGAGACGACGTCGACCCGGCGCGCGCGCAAGTAGGCGCTGACCATCGGCACGATGTCGTTGGACCGCGGGACGTCGGGGAAGCGGATGCCCGTGCCGCGCAGCCAGTCGAGCGCGAAGGCCTTGTTCCAGCAGGGGCGGCTGAAGAGCAGCGTGGGCTCGTCGCGCAGGGTCGTGCCGCGCGCGGGACGGTCGAACGCCGGCATCACGTCGGTCGGCCGCCACGTGTCGGCGGGACGGAACTTGAGGTAGTCGCCGAACGCGATATCCGAGCCGCTGCGGGCGAGGCTGTCGACGAGGGCGACATAGGCGCCGTCGGGCACGAGGTCGTCGCCGTCGCAGAAGACGAGGAACCGCCCTCGGGCCTCATCCATCCCCGTGTTGCGCGCCGTGCCGCCGCCCCGACCGGCCGACGGGATGAGCCGCACCCGACTGTCGCGCTCCGCGACCTCCGCGACGATGTCGGCCGTGCCATCCGTCGAGGCGTCGTCGACGACGAGGACCTCCATGCCCGCGACGCGCTGGGCGAGGACCGTCTCGAGCGTCTCGCGGATCCACGGGGCGACATCGTGCGTGGGGATCACGACGGACAGGACCGGGCGCTCAGTCACCACCCGATCCTATCCGCGCGCATCAGCGGACCGCCGAGCCCTTCGGCAGGAAGTCCACGGTCTGCGCCGTGAGGGTGAGGATGGTCGGCCACGCTCCCCCGTTGAGGCGCCGCACGGCCGCGACCGACGTCACATGGCGCAGGCGCCCGCCGTCGAGCACATAGACGCGATCGCTCGTGGCCGACTTCACGAAGATGCGGCCCGGCACGCGCCCGCCGGAGAGGTCGAGCACGCGGCACGTCGCCGTGTCGAGCGTCGTCACCGCGAAGCCCGCCGTCGTGGTCACGGCACGCAGCCTGCCGCCGGCGGCGAAGTACGTCGTGCCGCCGCAGCGGGCGAAGAGGCTCAGGCTCCCCTTGTCGGCGTACCCGGTGAGCGTCGCGCCCGGGACGTGCGCGTCGACGCCGCGACCGAGGCCGTACTCGTCGGCGAAGCCCCAGCTCGGGAGGTACACGAGGCGACGGTCGGAGGTCGCGAGGTACACCCGGGCGGACGAGGTCCGCTTGACCCACGAGCCGGGCGCGAACCGGACCTCGCCGATCGTGTAGCGCGAGAGGCCCGACGGCGGCATGACGGCCGCGAACGGCTTCGACGATCCCGCGAGGGCCGCCGCGGCGGCGGCGTCGTAGAGCGGGTGCAGCTTCGAGCCGCTGATGAGGTGGAGCGTCGTGCCGCTCCACGTGCGGCGCGCGACGTTCGTCATCGTCGCGCCCTGCTTGACCGCCGTGTACGTGCCGGCCGTGAGGGCGAGCTCCGTGCCGCACCTGCCGCCCCACTGCCAGACCTGCGTGCAGGTCGTGAAGCGGTGGCGCTGGCCGCCCTGCAGGAGCGAGATGTCGCCGGTCGACGCGTTGCGGATGAAGCGCGAGGACGTGCCCTTCGTCGGGTATCGCGCCGCCTCGTCCGCCGAGACCGAGCGCCACGAGCCGAAGGCGGCCTCGTATGCCGAGAGCAGCTCTCTCGTGACGTGGACCTTGCTCGCGCCGTTGAGGAGGAAGATGTCTCCGTTCGGCGTCCGGATGAGACCCGACGTCGGCCCGCGCGTCGCCCCGAACCAGTCGGTGAAGTAGTTGTAGAAGTTCCGGTTCCCGTAGGCGGAGCACGCGTCGCCCGTGCCGTACCCGGCACGCAGCGCCGCGGCGTTGGGCTGATACGGCGTGTAGTAGTAGAGGCTCGCCGTGGCCTTGTTCCGGATCGTGACCGGTCCCGAGCCGCACGACGCGTTCGGGTGATACCGGACCTGCGACACCTTCCCGACCGGGAACCAGTCGAACCAGCTGGACTTCGCGTAGATCTGGTACTGCCGTGCCGCGCCGTAGACCTGGTTCTGGAAGCCGTAGTAGCGGGTGTCGCAGGCCGACGTATCGGGGCAGGCCATGCCCATCGCGATCGTGTACCGCCACGAGCTCGGCCACGTGTGCGTGAC
The DNA here is from genome assembly GCF_053851835.1 of Microbacterium sp. KNMS. Lineage (NCBI taxonomy): Bacteria > Bacillati > Actinomycetota > Actinomycetes > Micrococcales > Microbacteriaceae > Microbacterium > Microbacterium sp. KNMS. The sequence goes on along the minus strand of NZ_JBSQBP010000015.1, from coordinate 85,624 downwards.
GAGTCCCTGCTCCTTCTGCAGCATCACGAGGAGCACCTTGGGGCTGATGCCGCACGCCTGGGCGACCTTCGCGATGATCGTCGCGGCGGACTCGCTCGAGGCGCCCTGATAGGGCTTCGTGCAGTACGCGTCGGCCTTGCGCGACGTCGTGCTCGCGCGGAAGTCCTTGAGGCAGGTGTACCCCGACTGGCAGGTCGGCACCTTGCGCTTCAGGAAGTCCTGGATCTGGGCGGCGCTCATCGACCCGCTGTCGTAGAACACGGCGTCGCTGATGATGTTGCCCGGGTCGAACCCGACCAGGCTCACCGCGCTCGCGCGCAGCTCCGCGCCCTCCTCGACGACCGCGGCGTCGAGCGTCGTGTCCTGCGCGACGCGGTCCATCTCCTCGTCGGTGAGCGCGCCGGGGGTGGGCGAGGGCGAGGGCGTCGCGCTGGGGGTCGGGGACGCACTCGGCGTGGGTGCGGCACTCGGGGTCGGCGACGCACTCGGCGTCGCGGACGGGAGCGGCGGCGCGCTCGGCAGCACGCCGGGGGCCGTCGTCGCCGAGATGACGGGCTCGTCATCCGGGTCGGGCGCCGCGGCGAGGGCCGGGCTCGCAGCGGAGAGGACGCCCGCGAGGAGCGAGACGACCGCGAGGGTCGACAGAGCGAGACGTCCGCGCGCGTGCGCCGACGTGCGAGAGGGTGCACGCATGTGAACAGTGTGACAGATGTGAAAGCTCTGAGAAGGGGCGGATGGCGCCGGGCCTGCCGCGCGGGCCGCGTCCATGTCGCTCCGAGGGTGGCCGGGCGGGTCCATGGGAGGATTGACGGGTTGCGTCGCACGGCCCGGTCCCCGGCCCGGCGCGTTCGAGTCGGCCAGAGAGGTTTCAGGCGTCATGAAGTTGAGTGTGATCGGTTGCGGGTATCTGGGTGCGGTGCATGCGGCGGCGATGGCGTCGCTGGGGCACGAGGTCGTCGGGATCGATGTCGATGAGGCCAAGATCGCCAAGCTCGCCGCGGGCGAGACGCCGTTCTTCGAGCCCGGGCTCGGGGAGATCCTCACCCAGGGGCTGGAATCGGGTCGCCTGTCGTTCACGACCGACATGTCCGCCGCCGCGGGCGCGCAGGTCCACTTCATCGCCGTGGGCACCCCGCAGCGCCACGACGGCACCGGCGCGGACATGACCTACGTCAACGCGTCCGTCGAGTCCCTCCTGCCCCACCTGCGCCCCGGCGACCTCGTCGCGGGCAAGTCGACCGTGCCCGTGGGCACCGCCAGCCGCCTGGCCGAGCTGATCGCCCCCACCGGCGCGCACCTGGCCTGGAACCCCGAGTTCCTCCGCGAGGGCTTCGCGGTCAAGGACACCATCGAGCCCGACCGGCTCGTGTACGGCGTCTCCGACACCACCGGCACCGACGACACCGCCACCCTCGACGCCGTCTACCACACCGCGATCGCCGCGGGCACCCCCCGCCTGGTCACCGGATACGCCACCGCCGAGCTCGTCAAGGTCGCCGCCAACAGCTTCCTGGCCACCAAGATCAGCTTCATCAACGCGATGGCCGAGATCGCCGAGACCGTCGGCGCCGACGTCACCCAGCTCGCCGACGCGATCGGACACGACAACCGCATCGGACGCCGCTTCCTCAACGCCGGCGTCGGGTTCGGCGGCGGCTGCCTGCCCAAGGACATCCGCGCCTTCACCGCCCGCGCCGAGGAACTCGGCAAGGGCGAATCCGTCGCGTTCCTCAAGCACGTCGACGAGATCAACCTCCGCCGCCGCCAGCGCGTGGTCGACCTCGCCGTGGACAGCTTCCCCGACCACATCAACGGCCACCGCGTCGCCGTCCTCGGCCTCGCATTCAAGCCCGACAGCGACGACACCCGCGACTCCCCCGCCCTCGACGTCGCCGTCCGCCTCAAGGGCCTCGGCGCCGACGTCATCGCCTACGACCCCGAAGCGATCCCCAACGCCCGCCGCGCCCACCCCCAGCTCGCCTACGCCGACACCCTCGACGACGCCCTCACCGGCGCCGAGACCGTCGTCATCGCCACCGAATGGAAAGCCTTCCGCGACCTCGACCCCCACACCACCCGCGACAAGGTCGCCCGCCCCGTCATCATCGACGGCCGCAACATCCTCACCCCCACCACCTGGCGCGACGCCGGCTGGACCTACCACGGCATGGGCCGCTGACATGACCCCCCGCGTCGCCGTCGTCGTCCGCACCAAGGACCGCCCCGACTTCCTGCGCAGGGCGCTGCGGAGCATCACGGGCCAGACGCTGACGGCGTGGGAGGCCGTGATCGTCAACGACGGCGGCGACCCCGCGGTCGTCGACGCGCTCATCGCGGCGCTCCCCGACGAGCACCGCGCGCGTGTGCGCGCGGTGCACTCGGAGACGTCGCGCGGGCGCTGGGTGAGCGCGAACGCGGGGGTCCTCGCGACCTCTGCGCCGCTCCTCGTCCTGCACGACGACGACGACACATGGCATCCGGAGTTCCTCGAGCGGGCATCCGCCTACCTCGACGCCCACCCCGAGCGCGGCGGCGTGGTGTCCCGCATCGAGATCGTGTGGGAGGAGCAGCAGGGCGACCGCCTCGTCGCCGTCCGCCGCGAGGTGTTCCAGCCGCAGCTCGCGGCGCCGACCCTCGCCGACACGCTCCTGTTCAACCGGTACGTGCCGATCGGCTTCGTGTACCGCCGCAGCCTTCACGAGGAGCTGGGCCTGTACGACGACCGGCTCCCCGTCGTCGGCGACTGGGACTTCAACCTGCGCGTGCTCGCGCGCGGTCCCCTCGAGTACCTCGCCGACGAGCCGTACGCGTACTGGCACCAGCGCACCGGCGCCGACGGCGCAGCAGGCAACAGCGTGATCGAGTCGCGCGGGGATCATGAGAAGCACGATGCGCTCATCCGCGATGAGGCGCTGCGCGCGTACGTCGACGAGCACGGGCTCGGCCTCGTGCTCTACCTGACGAAGTTCATCGACCGGCGCTTCGTCGAGGTCGAGAACGGCATCCGCGACGAGGTGCGCCGCGAGGTGGGCCGCCTCAACGTCCTCCAGCGCGGCTACGACAAGGTGCGGCGCCGCCTCGCCCGCTGACCGGCCGCACGGCGTCGCGCGCGATCAGTGCGGCGTCGTGCGGACGAGCTCGACGGCCTCGTCGATCGGGCCGTCGAAGAGCACCTTGTGCTCGTGGATGAAGATCCCGCGCGAGCACAGGCGCTTCACGGTGCCCATGTCGTGGCTCACGACGAGCATCGTGACGCCCTTCGCCGTGAGCTCCTCGATCTTCGCGTAGCACTTCTGGCGGAACGGCGCGTCGCCGACCGACAGCACCTCGTCCACGAGGAGCACGTCGAGGTCGACGTGGATCGCGACCGCGAAGGCGAGGCGCATGAACATGCCCGAGGAGTAGTGCTTCACCTCGGTGTCGATGAAGTCGCCGATCTCGCTGAACGCGACGATGTCGTCGAAGCGCGCCTCGATCTCGTCCTGCTTCATGCCGAGGATGGCCGCGTTGAGGTAGACGTTCTCGCGCCCCGAGAGCTCGGGGTGGAAGCCCGCGCCGACCTCGATGAGGCCCGCGACCCGGCCGCGCGTGAAGACGCGTCCCTTGTCGGGTTCGAGCACGCCCGAGACGAGCTTGAGCGTCGTCGACTTCCCGGATCCGTTGAAGCCGAGGACGGCGACCGACTCGCCCTCGCCGATCTGGAAGCTCACGTCGTCGAGCGCCGTGAAGACGTCGCTGCGCACCTTCTTGCGCTGGATCCAGCCGATGAACGCCTCCTTGAAGGAGTGCGTGTTGCGCTTGAGGAAGAGCTTCGACACGTGGTCGATGACGATCGCCGGCTTCGTGGCCGACGTGACGGTGAGGGTGTTCGACATCACAGATCCTGGGCGAAGGTGCGCTCGAAGCGGCGGAACGTCAGCTGGCCGATGACGAGGATGACCGCGCACAGCGCGACGGCGATCCCGAGGTACACGAGGAAGTGCTCGGGGAACCCGTGCGGCTGTGCGTCCGCGTTCGTCGGGACGGTGGGCTCCCAGAACGTCCAGTGGAACAGCTCGACCGCGATGGTCACAGGGTTCGACATGTAGAGGTGGAGGATCCAGCCCGTGGCCTTCTCCTCCACGAGCGTCCACGCGTAGAGCACAGGCGACGCCCACGTCGAGACCATGCGGATGATCTCGACGAAGTTCTGCGCGTCGCGGTACCGCACGTTGATGCCCGCGAAGAAAAGACCGAGGCCGAGCGCGAGCGCGGCGATGAGCACCATCCCGAGGAGCATCGCGCCGAGGCCCGCGAACGTGGGCAGCCAGCCGTAGATGAGGCTGACCACGAGGAGGATGGCCAGCTGCGGCAGGAAGTGGATGAACGCCACGATGATCGCGGAGATCGGGAAGAGCTCGCGCGGCAGGTAGATCTTCTTCACGAGGGCGCGGTTGTCCACGATGGCCGTCGTCGCGTTGCCGAACGCCTCGTTGAAGAAGTTCACGGCGACGAGACCGGCGAAGAGGTAGATCGGGAAGTTCGTGATGCCCCGGTTGCCGTCGAAGATGAAGCCGACGACGAGGAAGTACATGAGGAACTGGATGCCGGGCTTGACGTACGACCACGTCCAGCCGAGCACCGAGTTGCGGTAGCGCGTCGCCGTGCCCTTGCGCACGAGGAGGCGGAGCAGATACCGCCAGCGGAACACATCCGCGAGTCCGCGACCTCGGCCGGGGACGTCGTATTCCGACAGATCGATCGTCGTCACTGGTGCGCGCCCTGCCTCGTCAATCGGGAAAAAGCCACACGCGATCCTATCGCCGCACCCGCGGGCAACCTGGAGGCCAGCCCCGAGCGCGCGGCGTCAGAGCTCGGCATGCAGCTGCCAGACCTTCTCCGCCGCGCTGTGCCACGAGAACGCGCGCGACCGATCCCGCGCGCGCAGCGCCATCCGCTCGTCGTCGATCGCCGCCGCGAGCGCGTCGCCCATCTCGGCGCCGTCGACCACCGCGCCTCCGTCGAGGACGACCTCGCGGTGGCCGTCGCAGTCGGCGGCCACGACGGGGGTGCCGAGAGCCATCGCCTCGACGACGCGCCAGGGCCACGCGGCCCGCGTCGACCCCGCCGCGAACGCCGCGGCGTGCGCGAGAACCGCGGCGCGGTCTCCCCGGTCGAGCGAGCCGTGCGTGCGAACGCGCTGCGGATCGGCGCCGACGGCCTCCGCGATCTCCCGGACCGCGCCATCCTGCCCCTCCGGCACGTCGATGACGACGACATCGGCGTCGACGGCGCGTGCGGCCGCGAGCGCGCGGGCGAGGCCGTCGGACGCCGCAGCTCCTCCGGACGTCGCGATGTAGCGGGCGGGCAGCGCGAGGTCGCGGCGACGCGCGTCGACGTCGCTGGGGATCGAGAAGCCCTCGGGCGGCGCACCGGCGACGACCCGGACGCGCGGACCGAACGCGGCATGCTCGGCGAGGCGCTCGGCGATCGCGTGCGTCGGCACGACGATCGCATCGGCGTGCTTCTGCGCGCGCTTCAGGAGCGCCTGCTCGAGCGCGGCCGCCGCACGGGGCAGCTCGCCCGGCGCCTCCCACGCGCGCAGATCCCACAGCGTGACGACGGTCTGCGCGTGGTCCTTCGCCCGGTCATGCCGGACGAGGGGCGCGAGGAGCGTGGGCGCGTGGATGAGGCCGCCCTCGGCGCCCGCGGCCACGCCCATCCGCCAGGCCGCGACGAGCTCCCGGCGCGCGAGAGCGAGGCGCTTCTCGCTCGAGATGCCGTCCAGGCGCAGCGGCTCTCCGGCCGGCGCGATCGCGTCGACGACGCATCCCGAGGGCGCCGACTCGATGAGCATGCGCGCGAGGTCGCGCGCGGCCGCGGAGAGATCGGGGTCGGTGGGTGCCGCGAGCTGGTCGAGGACGACTCGCAGCCGCACCGTCATCCCGACGACTCCTCGGGGTGCAGGACGCTCTCGAGGTAGGCGTGGATGGCTGCGAAGTCGGGCGACTCCTGGTCGACCGCGATCGGCCCCTCGGGCGTCAGCTCGACGGAGGTCACCGCCTGGCTCTTCGCCTCGACCGCGAGGTCGAGGAAGGTCGGCAGGAGCGACTGGGGGATGTCGGTCTCGACGATCGCGGTGCCGGCGCGTGCGACGTCCTGGAAGCGCGTGAGCACGTTCTCCGGCGTGAACTGCGCGAGGATCGCCTCCTGCAGCTGCCGCTGCCGCTGCATGCGGTCCCAGTCGCTCGTCGTGTAGCGGGAGCGCGCGTACCACTGCGCGGTGTCGCCGTCCATGTGCTGGGCGCCCGGCTCGATCCATCCGATCGCCCAGTCCTCGGCCGGCTGGCCCTCGTACGCGGGCCCCCCGCCCTTCGGCAGGCGCTGCGACACCTCGATGTCGACGCCCCCGAGCGCGTCGACGAGCGCCGCGAAGCCGTTCATGTCGATGAACGCGTAGTACGGGATCTCGAGGCCGGTCACGCCCTCGGCCGCGTCCTTCGTGGCCTCCACGCCCGGCGACGAGCCGTGGCGCTCGGCGTCGGGGTAGAGCGAGGCGCCGTGGTCCTCGCGGCAGATCTCGGCGGCCTGGCGGATGTGGTTCATCCAGTCGTCCCAGCCGCACGACGGATCGGCGTGCCCCTCGAACCCGTTCGGGTAGAGCGCCTGCATGGGGCTGCCGTCGCTGAACGGCGCGGCGCCCAGCTCGCGCGGGATGCCGGTGATCGTCACGGCGCCGGTCGATGCGTTGATGGAGACGACCGAGATGCTGTCGAACCGCATGGAGTCGCGGCCGTCGCCCGAGTCCGCGCCGAGCAGGAGGATGTTGTAGTAGCCCTCGCTCGGCGGCACGACCGGGGCGCTCGCGGCGAAGATCGAGCCGAGCGCGTTGGAGGCCGCGACGAGGCGCGGTGCGGCGTAGGCCACCGTGCCGCCCGTGACGACCATGAGCAGGATCGCGAGCGCCGCGATGCCGAAACGCGCGGGGCTCTGCGTCCGGACGAGGCGGACGAGCCGGAGCGTGTCGATCGACAGGACGATCCAGAGCACGCCGTACGCGACGACGATCGCGGCGAGAGCGAGCAGCACGAGCGGGTTGAGGAGGATGGTCATGGCGCCGTCGCGCCAGAGCAGGAGCGCGAGCGCGCCGACCGCGACGAGCACCCAGGACAGGAGGGTCGCCCCCAGGCCGAAGCGGCCCAGTCGGCGGCTGCCGGCGAGCACCTGCGCGGACCCGGGGATGACCCAGCCGAGCAGGACGAGCCACCATCCGCGGCGCGTCATGAGCGCCGCGTCGGCCGCGTCGGGGTGCCGCATCGGGCGCGTCTCGACGAGAGCGCTCGATCGCAGCGGCGTCCGGGTGCGTGCCATGGCGGCAACCGTCACAGAGAGCCCTTCAGACGTGCGTTCTTCTCCTCGACCTGGCGCTCGAGATCGCGGGCGTACTCCTCGATGCGGTCGGCGATCGCGGCATCGGCGGTGCCGAGGATGCGCGCGGCGAGGAGACCGGCGTTCTTGGCGCCGTTGATCGAGACGGTGGCGACGGGGATCCCCGCCGGCATCTGGACGATCGACAGGAGGGAGTCGAGTCCGTCGAGCGTCTTCAGCTGCACGGGGACGCCGATCACGGGAAGCGCCGTGACCGACGCGAGCATGCCGGGCAGGTGGGCCGCGCCGCCGGCTCCCGCGATGATCGCCTGGAGTCCGCGGCCGCGCGCCTCGCGGCCGTAGCGGATGAGCTTGTCCACCGTGCGGTGCGCCGAGACCACCTCGACCTCGTGCGGGATGCCGAGCTCGGTGAGAGCGGTCGAGGCGTCGACCATGACGCGCCAGTCGGAGTCGGAGCCCATGACGACGCCGACGAGGGGCGTTTCGGACGAGTTCAGCACCCGACAAGGCTAGGGCGAGACCCTGGAAATCGCCGGGAGCGACATCGCCTCGCTCCCCGGGCCCGCGCCATCCGCCATCCCCTCGGCGTCCGCACGAGCGCAGGAGAATCCGCCGAGAGCAGGACCACTGCGGGGGCATCGTCCTGCGCTCACGCGGATCTCCTTCCCTCGCAGCGGTCAGAGGTGCAGCCCCTGCGCCATCGCCGAGCGCAGCGAAGACTCGACATGGTCCCAGTCGTGCATCACCTCGAAGTAGTCGAAGCGGAAGACGGTGAAGCCCAGGAGGCGGAGCGCCCGGTCGTGCGCGATGTCGGCGCGCCGCTGACGCGCGTCGCTGTGGAAGGCGAAGCCGTCGAGCTGCACGACGAGCCGACGGCCGATGAGGGCGTCCACGGGGCGACCGGCGAGCCACACCTGCTGCCGGAAGGGGATGCCCGCGCGGCGGCAGCGGTACGCGAACCGCGACTCCACGCCCGAGTCGGATCGGACTCCCGCCTCCGCGGCGAGCGCACGGGCCGCGACGCTGCCCCATTTCGTCCGCGCCATGGCGTCGGCGGAGATCCGGGTCCGCGCGAGGGCCGACTCCCACACGGCGAACGCCGCTTCGCCGTCCGCGCACACCGCGATGCACGCAAGAACGTTCTCGGTCGGATCGAGCAGGCTCCGGGGTGCGACGGCGACGACGGGCGACGCCCAGTGCGCGCGCACGCCGGGTTCGACGGCGCGCGCATTCGGTGCGAGCGCGATGTGGATCCCATCGGCCGGACCAGGCGGGCACCAGAGCCCGTGCTGCTCGAGCGCGCTTCGGCAGGTGATGCGCCCGCCGAGGCGCGCCGCGGCGTGGACCTCTGCCGGCGCCTCGGGAAGGACGAGCCAGGAGCGGCGCAGCAGCGCGACGCCCTCGGCGCGGGCCGCACGGCGCAGGCGATCGGGCGACCACCCCGACTCGAGGAAATCGCGGCGGTGGCGGTACCCGCCGTGGGCGGAGAGGAGTGCGCGCAGGGACATGCGGAGAGCCTGGCCCCCGCGGAGCGTCCGGCGAGCGCCACTCCTCCGCGGTGTGGACGGACCCGCGGCGGCGCACGCGGCTGTGCACAGGGTGTCGGCGCCGGGCGGCCCCCGTCGGGCCTGCCCCGCGTCGCCATCCCCACGGCCCGCCGCAGGAGAATCCGCCGAGAGCAGGACGGATTCGGCCGTGCCGTCCTGCCCTCGGTGGATCCTCCTGCTGTCGCCGGGGCGGACCCCCCGCTGCGACGCCGACCAGGGCCATCCGGCTAGGGTCGACGGGTGAGCTGGGAGCGGACGCGCACGGTGGCAGGGCGGATGGCGGAGGTCGCGCAGACGGGGTCGACGAACGCCGATCTCGCGCGCGCGATCGCGCAGGGCGAGGAGTGGCCGCACCTCGGGGTGCTCCTCACGCACGACCAGCAGGCGGGGCGCGGGCGTCTCGACCGACGCTGGGTCGCTCCTCCGGGCGCCGCCCTCGCCCTGTCGGTCGTCGTGCGGGTGCCCGATCTCCCCCTCGCCGGGCGCGGCTGGATCCCCCTCGTCGCGGGAGTCGCGATGCAGCGTGCGGTCGCGGCCCAGACCCCGGGCATCCGGGTCTGCCTGAAATGGCCGAACGATGTGCTCGTCGCACACGAGGGCGACGAGCTCCGGAAGATCTGCGGCGTGCTGGCCGAGGGCACCGCCGACCCCGACGCCGTGATCGTCGGCACGGGGGTCAACACGCGCCTGCAGCCGATCGACCTCCCCGTGCCGACGGCGACGTCGTTCCCCGCGCTGGGCCTGGAGTGCGACGAGGACGCCCTCGTCGCGGACTACCTCACGGCGCTCGACGACCTGCTCCGCGGCCTCGCCCGGGCGGGCGGCGACGCCGTCGCGTCCGGAGCGCACGCCGCGGCGACCGCCGTGTGCACGACGCTCGGCCGCGACGTCGCCGTGTCCCTCCCCGATGGGACGACGCTGCGGGGGCGCGCGACCGAGCTCGCTCCCGACGGGCGCCTCGTCGTCGTCGCGGACGGCGACCGCGTGGCGGTCTCGGCCGGCGACGTCGTGCACGTCCGCTGAGCGGCCCGGCGCGGCGCGGCGGAGTCCTGCCCGCGTCGCGGACAATGGGGGCATGAGCACGCCTGGACTCGCGGGTCGGCCCGCCACGCCGCCGGTCGCCCCCGCGCCTGAGCTGCTCGTGGCGCGCCTGCACGGCCACGCCCGGCGGCTCACCTGGTCGGCGCTGCTCGTCATCGCCACGGCGGGCGCGACGGGCTACCTGCTCGGCAACCTGCCGGCTCCCTTCGAGGACTGGATGCTGCTGGCCGCGGCGGGTGCCGTCGTCCTGCTCGGCGCCGTCCTGCCGCTGCTCGCATGGCTCACCCGCACGTACACGATCACGACCCGGCGCGTGATCGCGAAGCGCGGCCTCCTCGCCCGCGACCACAGCGAGCTCTCGCACACGCGCGGCTACTCCATCCGACTCCGCCGCGGGGTGCTGCAGCGGATGTGGGGAGCGGGCACGCTCGTGCTGTCCGACGGCGTCACGGCGCCGCTCGTGCTGCGGGACGTGCCCGACGCCGGCCTCGTGCACGAGGTGCTCGCCGACCAGGTCGAGATGAGCCAGATCCAGGCGCACCGCGAATCGCAGGGCTTCTCGTTCGGGCACCAGCTGCCGGCGCCCCGCGGCTGATCGTTCGCGGGTCCGCCGATGCGTCAAAATGGACGCATGACGATGCGTGTGGGTGTGATCGGCGGCGGCCAGCTCGCGAGGATGATGATCGCTCCCGCGGTCGAGATGGGCATCGAGCTGAGCGTGCTCGCCGAACAGGAGGGCATGTCGGCCGCACTCGCCCAGGCCGCCGTGGGCGACTACCGGGATGCCCAGACCGTGCTCGCGTTCGCGAAGGACGTGGACGTCATCACGTTCGACCACGAGCACGTGCCGCAGGACGTCCTGCACGCGCTCGTCGACGCGGGCGTCGCGGTGCACCCGGGCCCCGACGCGCTGCGCTTCGCGCAGGACAAGCTCGTGATGCGCCGCCGCCTGGCCGAGCTCGGGGCGCCGCAGCCCGACTGGGCGGCCGTCGCCGAGCCGTCCGAGCTGCAGGCCTTCCTCGACGACCACGGCGGGCGCGCGGTCGTGAAGACGCCGCGGGGCGGCTACGACGGCAAGGGCGTGAAGGTCGTCTCGCGCCCGGAGGACGTCGCCGACTGGTTCGCCGACTTCGACGGCGAGGCGCTGCTCGTGGAGGAGCTCGTCGACTTCCGCCGCGAGCTCGCGCAGCAGGTGGCGCGTCGCCCGAGCGGCGGGATGGTCGCCTACCCCGTCGTCGAGACCGTGCAGCGCGGCGGCGTGTGCGCCGAGGTGCTCGCGCCCGCCCCCGACGCGAGCGAGAAGCTCATGGAGGTCGCGGCGCGCCTCGGCAAGACGATCGCCGAGGGGCTGCGCGTCACGGGCATGCTCGCGGTCGAGCTCTTCGAGACCGTCGACGACCGCATCCTCGTCAACGAGCTCGCGATGCGCCCGCACAACAGCGGGCACTGGACGCAGGACGGCGCCGTGACGAGTCAGTTCGAGCAGCACCTGCGCGCCGTCCTCGACCTCCCGCTCGGCGCTCCCGACGTCGCCGCGGGCGCGGTCGTCATGGTGAACATCCTCGGCGGCCCGCAGGGCGAGCAGCTCACCGACCGCTTCGCCGCGGCCATGGCGGCGCATCCGCTCGCCAAGATCCACACCTACGGCAAGGAGCCGCGCCCCGGTCGCAAGGTCGGGCACGTCAACGTCGCCGCCGATGAGCTCGACGACGCCGCGTACGAGGCGCGCGCGGCTGCCGCCTTCTTCGACTGATCCGCGCGGGTCTCCGAGGGCGGTGTCGCCGCGCCACACAGCTTCACGACGGGCGTTGTGTGTGCCCTCCAAGTCGCGCGCGGCGGCCGCGACTAGGGTGGAACGCGTGACCGAACCCGACATGTCCACGACCCAGGGCAAGATCGCCGACCTGCGCGCCCGCTACGACGAGGCCGTCGTCCAGGCCGAGGCGAAGGCGCAGGAGAAGCAGCACGCCAAGAACAAGCTGACGGCGCGCGAGCGCATCGAGCTGCTCGTCGACCACGGCTCGTTCGTCGAGTTCGACGAGTACGTGCGCCACCGCACGACCGCGTTCGGGATGGAGCGGTCGCGGCCGTACGGCGACTCGGTCGTGACCGGCGTCGGCACGATCCACGGTCGCACGGTCGCCGTCTACGCGCAGGACTTCTCGACCTTCGGCGGCTCCCTCGGCGAGGTCGCGGGCGAGAAGATCATCAAGATCATGGAGTTCGCGCTGCGTGGCGGGATGCCCATCGTGGGCATCCTCGACTCGGGTGGCGCGCGCATCCAGGAGGGTGTCGTCGCCCTCGGCAAGTACGGGGAGATCTTCCGCCTGAACACTGCCGCGTCGGGCGTCATCCCGCAGATCTCGATCATCATGGGCCCCGCAGCGGGCGGCGCGGTGTACTCCCCCGCGCTCACGGACTTCGTCATCATGGTCGACAAGACGAGCCAGATGTTCGTCACGGGCCCCGACGTCATCAAGACCGTGACCGGCGAGGACGTCGGCATGGAGGACCTCGGCGGCGCCTACACGCACAACACGCGCTCGGGCGTGGCCCACTACCTCGCCGAGGACGAGGACGACGCGCTCGACTACGCGCGCACCCTCCTCGGCTTCCTGCCCGACAACAACATGGCGGATGCGCCGGCGTACGAGTCGGCGTTCGAGTTCGAGACGACCGACGCCGACCGGCAGCTGAACACCCTCATCCCCGACTCGCCGAACCAGCCGTACGACATCCACGAGGTCATCTCGCGCACGGTCGACGACGGCGAGTTCCTCGAGGTGCAGCCGCTGTTCGCGCCGAACATCGTCATCGGCTTCGGCCGCGTCGAGGGTCGCACGGTCGGCATCATCGCGAACCAGCCCTCGCAGATGGCGGGCACGCTCAACATCGACGCGGGCGAGAAGGCGTCGCGCTTCGTGCGCTTCTGCGATGCGTTCTCCATCCCGATCGTCACGCTCGTCGACGTGCCCGGCTACCTGCCGGGCACGGATCAGGAGTGGACCGGCGTCATCCGCCGCGGCGCGAAGCTGCTCTACGCCTACGCCGAGGCCACCGTCCCGCTCGTCACGGTCATCCTGCGCAAGGCCTACGGCGGCGCCTACATCGTCATGGGCTCGAAGCAGCTCGGCGCCGACATCAACCTCGCCTGGCCGACCGCCGAGATCGCGGTCATGGGCGGCCAGGGCGCGGTGAACATCCTCTACCGCGGCGAGCTCAAGAAGGCCGAGGAGGCGGGCGAGGATGTCGCCGCCGTCCGCACGCGCCTCGCGAACGAGTACACCTACAACGTCGCGAGCCCGTTCCTCGCGGCCGAGCGCGGCGAGCTCGACGGCATCATCGAGCCGGCCGCGACGCGCGTGGCGATCGCGAAGGCGCTGCGCTCGCTCCGCGGCAAGCGCGCGGAGCTGCCGCCCAAGAAGCACGGGAACATCCCGCTCTAGCGGGAGACGGCGCATGTCCGAGCAGAACGACATCCCCCGCGTCGACGTCGTGCGCGGGAACCCGACCGACGAGGAGCTCGCGGCCATCGTCGCGGTCGTGTCCGAGGCCTACACGCAGGAGGCGGCATCGGCCGTCGTCGACGACACGCCGTCGTTCGACGCGTGGACGAGGTCGCGCCGTCTCCGCCGTCCGCTCGCACGCGGCGGCTGGGGCCGCTTCGGCAGCTGAGACCGCTCAGGGGGCCGGTTCTTGTCCCCCGAAATACCTACAGACACGAGCTTGCGGGTTTTCCATACTGGATATGGAAACGCTTGTGCGTTGGCCGCCCCATCCGCTCCAGGGTAAGCAGATGGCGAGTCGGCACACCGCGGACGGTTTTCGGGTAACCGTCCGCACGGCCGGGGGTGAAGGATCACCCCCGGCCCTTTCCTTTTCCCCGCCTCAGGAGGCCGCGGGCCGACGGATCTCGTGCCACAGGGCGACCGCGTCCTCGTCGGAGTGGCCACCGGCGGCCGCGCGCCCCACGACCGTCACGGCGATGTCGGGATGCGGCGCGGTGCGGATGATGATGCGGCCGGCATCCGCGGACGCGAGCGTCTGCGCGAGCTCGGCGCGGATGGCCGACAGCGCGTCGTCGCCGAGGTCGTCGAGTCCGCCCTCGTCGAGGACCGTGACGGCGGCGCCGCCCTCGCGGAGCGTCGCGATGACGCGCCGGACGTCGTCGTCGAGGAGCCGGGCCCCGCGCAGCTCGTCGCGCAGCGCGCCCTCCGCGAGCCAGGCGGCAGCGCGCTGCTCGTCGGTGAGGGCGCCTCCCGACGCGATCACCTGGGTGAGCACGGGCGCGGCGACCTGCAGGGCGTACTGCACGCGCTCGCGCCGCTCGCGGCGGCGCACGAGCTGCGCGGACTGCCATGCCGCCGACGCCTGCTGCAGGCTCGCGAGCTTCACGGTGTCGGAGTAGGCCCGATCGGTCGAGATCTGCATGAGCTGGCCGACCCCGACCCAGAGGAACGACCCGACGAGGCCGAAGGCGAGCGCGTTCCCGATGCCCATGAGGATGGAGCTGCTCACGCCGAGGAGCGCGATCCCCGTCCACGCCGAGATCGGGCGGCGGCGCACCATGACGATCGTCATGAGAGCGCCCGCTCCCCCGACGTACCAGGTGACGTGCGGCGCCATCCGCGCGCTCTCGTCCGCGCAGGCCGTCACGACCCATGGCATCGCGGCCGACACGGCGAGAGCGCACGCGGTCGCCCACACGGGCAGGCGCGCGACGTCGCGGCGCGCGGAGTCGACCGAGCGCACGGCCAGCACGAGGATGGTCGCGCCGAGGTAGAGCACGACGCCTGCGATCAGGAAGCCCGGCCGGTCGACCGGCTGCGTCGGGAAGACGCCGCGCGCGGCGAGGTACCCCGAGAACGCGGCGGCGAGGATCGTGAGGACCTTGCGGACCTTCACGGCGCCTCCTCCGCCTCGCGCCGGCAGAGGCTGTCGTCGTCGCCCGCCGGCCAGGTGATCGTCACGACCGTGCCGCGCTCGTCGGATTCGATGGCCGCTCCGCCGCCGACCGCCGCCACGCGCGCGAAGATCGACGCCCGGATGCCGAGGCGGTCGGCGGGGATCGACGCGAGATCGATGCCGCGGCCCGCATCCGACACGACGATCCGGATGCGCCCGTGACGCGCGGTGAGGCGCACGGCGAGGCCGCGGCCATCCGCGTGCTGGATGGAGTTCGCGACGGCCTGCGTGGCCGCGAGGACGAGCGCGCGTGCGACGCGGCCGGGGATGCCCGGCATGGGCAGCTCGTCGCCCGCCACGGCGAGCACGACGCCGAGCCCTCGCGCCTGCGCCTGGAGCTCCGAGGCGATCCAGGCGGAGGTCACGGGAGCGTCGCTGCCCTCTGGCTCGTCGGACTCGGCGTTCGCGAGGCGCGTGAGCGCCTCGCGCGCCATCGACACGGCGAGCTGGCGCTCGCGATCCGACTGCGCGCGGCCCGCGGCGATGAGGGCGGCGAGCACGCTGTCGTGCATGAGGGCCGCGACCTCGACGCGCTCCTGCTCAGCGGCCTCGGCCGAGGCGGCGCGGGAATACTGGTCGATCGCGGCGGCGCGCGCGGCGTCGACACCCGCGGCGAGACTGCGGAACATCCAGATGAGCGCGACCGCGGTTCCCCCGACGATGAGCGAGAGGGAGACGTCGTAGACCGACGTCAGCCAGTGCTCGGCCGAGAACTCGCCGCGCGAGAGCCGGACGATCGCGAACAGCAGCGGGACGACGACGACCCACACGAGCTGCCAGGACACGGGGAAGACGAGGGCGGCCGCCGCCGGCGCGACATTGAGGAGGAAGAAGACCCAGGGGCCTCCCGCTGGCTCGTACCGCGGCTCGGGGAGCGCCCAGAACAGCAGCAGCGAGAGCGGGAAGAGGAAGGCGAACACCGTGGCCGCGGGGCGCGCCCACCGGCCCGCGAGACACGCGGCGATCATCGCCGCGAGCGACGCGAACACGGTGGCCGTGAGCAGCGTGCGCGGGAGCGGGTCGAGGTCGGACCCCATGGCGGTCAGGAACGACTGGACGCCGAGGAGGGCCGACGCGAGGGCCACGGCGATCTGCAGGACCCGCTCGATGCGTGCGGAGGTGAAGCCGCGCTCGATCTCGACGGCGGTCGCCGTGCGGCGCGGCAGCACGTGCGTCCAGGCCTCGGCGATCGCCTCCTGTCCCGAGGGAATCCCGCGCGTGCCGCCCGCGGACATCACCCCTCCGCGGGCGCTTCGACGATGCCGTCCTCGATCGCCCGCCGCAGCAGATCCACCTTCGTCGGGGCGGGGCGCCCGACCTCGGTGTACTTCACGCGGATGCGCGTGATGTTCTCCTTGGCCGTCGAGTACGCGATGCCGAGGCGGTCGGCGACGGCCTTGAGCGGGAGCCCCGCCGCGTACAGCCGGAGCACCTCGCGCTCGCGCGTGGCGAGCTGCGCGTCGGCGAACTCGCGGTCGCCCTCGACGGCGCTGGCCCACTCGACGTTGTTGAGGGGCTCGCCGCCCGCGGTCGTGTGGACGGCGCTCAGGACGTCCTCGAGGGGCGACGACTTGCTCACGACGCCGGCCGCGCCGGCCGCGAGCGCCTCGCGGACCGCCGCAGGACGATCGGCGACGGAGTGGATGATCACGGAGGACTCGCCCGCGAGCCGCAGGACGTTCTCGGTGACGGTCGCGCCGTCGCCGAGGGTGAGGTCCAGCAGCACGACGTCGACGGGCGGCGCCTTCGTCTCGGCCCGCCACGCGAGATACGCCGAGACCGAGACGCCGCTGTAGACGACCTCCTGGCCGTCGCGCTGCAGCGCCGCCTCGAGCCCGAGACGAACCGACTCGTGATCGTCGATCAGGGCCACGCGTGTCATGGCGAGAAGCCTATCGCCAGGCGACGCGGGCTCACGCGCGGCGCAGGACCGCGAGCGCCTCCACGTGGTGCGAGTTCGGGAAGAGATCGAACGCCTCCAGGCGCTCTGGCACGTAGCCGTGGGCGCGGAACAGCCCCACGTCGCGCGCGAGCGCGACAGGGTCGCAGGCGACGTAGACGACGGCGGACGGCTCGAGCGCGGCGACCGCGTCGACGACCTCGCGGCCCGCCCCTGCACGCGGAGGGTCGAGCAGGGTCACGCCCCGACGCAGCGCGTCGCGGTCCGCGGGCTCCGCGTCCGCGGCGAGCGCGTCGAGCCAGCGCTCGACGCGTGCGGTCACGGCCTCGGCACGCGGATGGCGCTCGAGGTTCTCGCGCGCGTGCGCGGTCGCGCGGGGCGCGGACTCGACGGACGTGAGACGGGCGTCGCCGTCCGCGGCGGACGCGAGCGCATCGGCGAAGAGCCCCACCCCGCCGTAGAGGTCGAGGTGCCATGCGTCGGCGTCGAGGCCGTGCGGCGCGATGTCGTCGAGGGCACGGGCGACCGCCGCGTGCAGCGTCCGCGCCGCGAGGCGGTGCACCTGCCAGAATCCGCCCGCATCGACCCGGAAGCCGCGGTCGCCGACGCGCTCGACCACGACCTCGGGGGCGGGGGCCGGCTGCGCGCCCCGCGTGCGCCGGCGATCCGGGCGGCGGATGACCCGGACACGCCCGTCGGTCGGCCGGACGAGGTCGACCCGGCCGGGCTTCTCGCGCTGGAGCGCGAGGGCGGCGCTCTCGATCTCCGCGACGGCGAGCGGGTGGTGCGCCACCTCGATGACGCGATGGCTGCGCGAGGCGAACGGGCCGATCCGGCCATCCGCGTCGACATGGAGCCCGACGCGCGTGCGCCAGCCCGTGCCATCCGCCGACTCGGTCTCGTCGCCGTCCGCGGCGGGCGCGACGACCACGTCGACCTTCTCGTCCGCGAAGCGCGCGAACGCGTCGCGGAGGACATGCGCCTTGAGCTCGCGCTGGTGCGCGAGCGCGATGTGACCGAGGTCGGCGCCGCCGACCCGGTCGGCGGGGTCGCGGGCGATGTCGGCCTCGGCCCAGATGTGCGGCTGGCGATGCTCCGACGCGTCGAGCACCTCGAGCGCCTCGGCTCGCGCGAAGCTCTTCTTGACCTCCGCGACCCGCGCGCGGACGCGCTCCCCGGGGACGGCGTCGGGCACGAAGACGACCCTGCCCTCGTGCCGCGCCACGAAGACGCCTCCGTGCGCGATGTCCGTGACCTCGAGGTCGACGACGTCTCCCGTCTGCATGCTCCCATCGTCGCACCTCGCCCCTGGCGGATCGCCTAGCGTGGAGCCATGCAGGTCTGCCTCGCCTCGACGTCTCCCGCGCGCCTCATGCTCCTGAACCAGGCCGGCATCGAGCCGCTCGCGATCGCCCCCGCCGTCGACGAGGAGGCGGCGATCGCCGAGCTCGAGGAGCGCGAGGGCCGGGTGCTGCCGCCCGACGAGCACGTCCTCGTCCTCGCACGCCGCAAGGCGGCGGATGTCGCCGCGCGCGTCCTGCAGGTCCACCCCGGCTTCGACGGCGTCGTGATCGGCGGGGACTCCATGTTCGAGCTCGACGGGGAGATCTACGGCAAGCCCTATACGCCCGAGGCGGCGACGGCGCGCTGGCAGGGCATGCGCGGCCGCACCGGCGTCCTGCACTCGGGCCACGCGGTCATCCGCGTCCGCGCGGAGACCGAGCCGGTCGAGGCGCACGCGACCGCGCGGGCCTCGGTGTCGTTCGCCGCGGACGTGAGCGACGACGAGATCGCCGCGTACGTCGCGACCGGCGAGCCTCTCCTCGTGGCCGGCGCGTTCACGGTCGACAGCCTGGGCGGTGCGTTCATCGAGCGTGTGGAGGGCGACCCGTCGACCGTCGTCGGCATGTCGCTCTCGACCGTCCGCCGTCTCGTCCGAGAGCTCGGCGTCGAGTGGACGTCGCTCTGGAACCGCCTGCCGTCGTAGGGAACGGCACACCTTTCGGCGCGCACTTTGTGAGGGTCACTCAAAAGGCGGCGTCCGACCGTGACTAGTCTGGAACGCATGCCTGATATCGCCAAGGTGCTCATCGCGAACCGCGGCGAGATCGCCGTCCGCATCATCCGCGCAGCCCGCGACTCGGGGATCGCCTCGGTCGCCGTCTACGCCGACCAGGACCGCGATGCGCTGCACGCGCGCCTCGCCGATGAGGCCTACGCCCTCGAGGGCGCCACGAGCGCCGAGACCTACCTGCAGATCGAGAAGATCCTCTCGGTCGCCCGTCGCTCCGGTGCGGACGCCGTGCACCCGGGCTACGGCTTCCTCGCGGAGAACGCCGCGTTCGCGCGCGCCGTGCAGGCCGCCGGCCTCATCTGGATCGGGCCGTCGCCCGAGGCGATCGAGGCGCTCGGCGACAAGGTCACCGCGCGCCACGTGGCCGAGAAGGTCGGCGCGCCGCTCGCGCCCGGCACGCCCGGCCCCGTCGACACGGCCGAGGAGGTCGTCGCGTTCGCTGAGAAGGCCGGCCTCCCGATCGCGATCAAGGCGGCCTACGGCGGCGGCGGCCGCGGACTCAAGGTCGCGCGCACCCTCGACGAGGTGCCGGAGATGTTCGAGTCGGCCACGCGCGAGGCGATCGCGGCCTTCGGCCGCGGCGAGTGCTTCGTCGAGAAGTACCTCGACAAGCCCCGCCACGTCGAGACGCAGTGCCTCGCCGACGCCGAGGGCAACGTCGTCGTCGTGTCGACGCGCGACTGCTCGCTGCAACGCCGTCACCAGAAGCTCGTCGAGGAGGCCCCCGCTCCCTTCCTCACGGACGAGCAGAACGCCATCCTCTACGCCGCATCCAAGGCCATCCTGCGCGAGGTCGGCTACACGGGCGCCGGCACGTGCGAGTTCCTCGTGGGCGCCGACGGCACCATCTCGTTCCTCGAGGTGAACACCCGCCTGCAGGTCGAGCATCCGGTCTCCGAGGAGGTCACCGGCATCGACCTCGTCCGCGAGCAGTTCCGCATCGCGGCCGGCGGCACCATCGACTACGACGACCCGGCTCCGCAGGGCCACTCGATCGAGTTCCGCATCAACGGTGAGGACCCCGGTCGCGGCTTCCTGCCCCAGCCCGGCCCGATCCACGTGTTCAAGACCTTCGGCGGCCCGGGCATCCGCCTCGACTCGGGCGTCACCGCGGGCGACGAGGTCTCGGGCGCGTTCGACTCGCTCCTGGCGAAGATCATCGTCACCGGCCGGACGCGCGAGGAGGCGCTCGAGCGCTCGCGCCGCGCCCTCGACGAGTTCGAGGTCGCGGGCCTGCCCACGGTGCTCCCGTTCCACCGCAAGGTCGTGCGCGACCCCGCCTTCACGGCGGAGGACGGCGTCTTCGGCGTGTACACGCGCTGGATCGAGACCGAGTTCGAGAACGACATCCCCGCGTGGGACGGCGAGCTCGAGGCGCCGCGCGCGGCCGAGAGCCGGCACACGGTCGTCGTCGAGGTGAACGGCAAGCGGCTCGAGGTCAGCCTGCCCGACCGCGTCGTGACGGCTCCCGGCGCGACCGGCCGCCCCGCGGCCGTCCCCTCGTCCCGCCGCAAGCACGGCGGCGGCACCGCGACCGCGGGCGCCTCGGGCGATGCCCTCAAGTCGCCCATGCAGGCGACGGTCGTCAAGGTGGCCGTCGAGGAGGGCCAGCAGGTCGTCAAGGGCGACCTCGTCGTCGTGCTCGAGGCGATGAAGATGGAGCAGCCGCTGCACGCCCACAAGGACGGCACGATCGGCTCGATCGACGCGACGCCCGGCGCCACCGTCGGTGCGGGCCACCAGCTCCTCCTGATCGGCTGATCTCCCCCGGGCATGTCCCACGTGTTCCGGCCATCCGCCCCCGGAACCCGGAACACCTGGGACATGCGTGGGCTGGTCAGCCGAAGGCGCGGTCGAAGCCGAGGCTGCGGGCGATGATCCCCAGCTGGACCTCGGTCGAGCCCTCCCCGAGCGTGAGGATGCGCGCGTCGCGGTAGTGCCGCGCGACCGGGTTCTCGTTCATGAACCCGTACCCGCCCCAGATCTGGGTCGCGTCCGACGCATTGGCGACCGCCGCCTCCGATCCGATGAGCTTCGCGAGCGAGGCCTGGGTCGTGAACGGCGCCCCCGCGTCGATGCGGCGAGCCGCGTCGTGCATGACCGCGCGGGCCGCCGCGACACGGGCCTGCATCCGCGCGATCGTGAACGCGATGTGCTGGTTGTCGCCGATCGGGCGCCCGAAGACGACGCGGCGCTTGGCGTGCAGCACGGCCTGCTCGAGGCACCCCTGCGCCGCGCCCACGCAGAGCGCCGCGAACGCGACCCTGCCCTCGTCGAGCACGCTGAGGAAGTTCGAGAAGCCGCGGCCGCGCTCCCCCAGGAGGTTCTCCTCGGGCACGCGGACACCGTCGAACACGAGCGGATGCGTGTCGGACGTGTGCCACCCGACCTTGTCGTATGCGGGCAGCGCGGTGAACCCGGGCGTCGGGACCGGCACGATGATCGTCGACAGCTCGGGCCCTCGCCGTCCGTCGCGCCCGACGCGCTCGCCGGTCACGGCGGTCACCGTCACGACGCTCGTGATGGGCGTACCCGAGTTGGTGATGAACTGCTTGGATCCGTTGATCGTCCACCAGCCGTCCGAGAGCGTGGCGGTCGTCTTCGTCGCCCCCGCGTCGGAGCCCGCCTCGGCCTCGGTGAGGCCGAAGGCGGCGAGCGCCTCGCCGCGTGCGAGGGCGGGCAGGTGCGCGCGGCGCTGCTCCTCGGTGCCGAAGCGGTAGATCGGCATCGCGCCGAGCCCGAGACCCGCCTCGAGCGTGACCGCGATGGACTGGTCCACGCGCGCGAGCTGCTCGACCGCGACGCACAGGTGCAGGTACGACCTGCCCTGCCCGCCGTACTCCTCGGGCAGCGGCAGGCCGAACAGCCCCATCCGCCCCATCTCGGCGATGATCTCGAGCGGGAGGCGGCGCTCGGTGTCGTAGGTGTACGCGGCGGGCGCGACCACGTCGTCGGCGAACGCGCGCACGGTGCGCGCGAGCTCCTGCAGATCCGGCTCGAGCATCTCGGTGCCGTCGACGGGGGTGCGGGTGGGCGTGATGAGCGACATCGTCGTCTCCCTTCAGGGGGCGGGGCTCGTGGCCCCGCGTGCGGTGCGCGCGAGGATGGCGCGCGCGTGTCGGAGAACCGGCTCGTCGACCATGCGGCCCTCGAACCGGAAGACGCCGCCGTGCGCGGAGGACTCCGCGATCAGGCGGCGCGCCCAGGCGGCCTCGGCATCCGAGGGCGCGAACGCCGCCCGGATGGCCGCGACGTGCGACGGATGGATGGCGGCCTTCGCGGCGAACCCGCTCGCGGCCGCGTCCTCGGCCTCGGCGCGGCAGCCGTCCAGGTCGCCGATGTCCAGGTGCACCGCGTCGACGGCCGCCTTCCCGAAGGCACCCGCGGCGAGCAGGATGGCCGAGCGCGCGTGCATCGCGACGGCGCGGTAGGCGCCGTCCTGCGTGCGGCTGGAGGTTCCGCCGATCGACGCGACGAGGTCCTCCGCGCCCCACATGAGCGCCGTGACGCGCGGGTGCGCCGCGATCTCCGCGGCGCGCACGACGCCCGCCGCCGTCTCGCACAGCGCGACGACCTCGAGGTCGCCGAGCGCGTCGACGTCTGCGGCGGCCTCCGTCTTCGCGAGCATCACGGCGCGATACGGCGACCGGCGCACGGCGTCGAGGTCGGCGGCGAGCTGTCCGCTCCGGGCGTCGTTGACCCGCACGAGAGTGCGGGCGGGGTCGAGCGCGGACTCCACCACCGCGCGACGAGCGGCGTCCTTCGCGTCGGGCGCGACGGCATCCTCGAGGTCGAGGACCACCGCGTCGGCTCGCTCGGCCGCCTTCGCGAACCGGTCGGCGCGGTCGGCGGGGCAGAAGAGCAGAGCGGGACCGAGCGCGACGCTCATCGCGGCCTCCCCTGCATGAGCACCGTGCGGACCGCGCGGGCCACGACGACGCCGTCCTGGTTGCGGCCGATGTGCTCGAGGGTCACGATCCCCTGTCCGGGTCGGGAGCGAGAGGGCCGCGTCTCCTGCACGCGCGTCTCGCCGTAGAGGGTGTCCCCGTGCCGCATGGGGGCGGGGAACTCGACGCTCGTGAACCCGAGGTTCGCGACGATCGTCCCGTTCGTGAGCTGGCCCGTCGACATCCCGACGATCGTCGCGAGGGTGAGCATCGAGTTGACGAGTCGCTCGCCGAACTCCGTCTGCGCCGCCCAGTGCGCGTCGAGGTGCAGGGCCTGCGTGTTCATCGTCATGGTGGTGAACAGCACGTCGTCGGCCTCGGTGATCGTGCGGCCCGGCCGGTGCTCGTAGACGACTCCCGTCTCGAACTCGTCGAACCACAGCCCGCGCTGGGTGATGCGGCGCTCGGCGCTCACGGCGTCCCCTCCTCGTCTGACGCCCCCGCAGGGAGCAGGATCCGCGCGACCTGCTGGCCGCGCGACACGGTCTCGCCGACCGCGACATCGAGGCGCACCATCCCGGCGACCGACGCGCGCAGGACGTGCTCCATCTTCATCGCCTCGACGCTCGCGACGGCCGCGCCCTCGCCGACCTCCGCGCCGTCGGCGACGTGGACGGCCACGACGGTCCCTGGCATGGGCGAGGCGAGGGCGGGCGCGGCTCCCCTGCGCATCCGGCGCGGCGGGGCGTACCGGACGACGCGCGCGTCGCCGTCGGGCCCGACCGCCCACAGCGCGCCCGCGGGGTCCCGCGGGTCCTCGAGCACCCGCAGGGCGCGGGCGTCCGCCTCCGCGACCGGGCGCGTCACGCCATCCCGTTCGACCGAGATCCGCCACGGCGTCGCACGGATGTCGATCGACACGGTCGCGACGGCGTCGCCGTCCGCGTAGCGCAGCCGTGCGCCCCGCGCCCCGCCGATGCGCCAGCCGTCGGCGGCCCACGCCCCCGTCGTCGGCGGCAGCTCGTGCAGCGCGCACGCTGCGAAGGCCGCGTCGGGCGTCGTCTCCGCCGCGAGGCGGTCGACCTCGCGGTCGACGAGGCCCGTGTCGAGGGCGCCGTCCGCGACCGCTGGCACCTCGAGCAGTCGACGGAGGAAGCCGAGGTTCGTGACGATCCCCGGCAGGTGCGTCTGCGCGAGCGCATCGCGCAGACCCGCGACGGCGTCCGCGCGCGTCGCGGCGTGGACCGCGATCTTCGCGAGCAGGGGGTCGTAGTGCGCGCCGACGGCCGTCCCGGCCTCGACACCCGCGTCGACGCGCGCGCTGCTCGGCCATGCGACGTCGATGAGCCGCCCGCCCGTCGGCAGGAACCCGGCCGACGGATCCTCGGCGTAGACGCGCGCCTCGATCGCGTGCCCGGCCATCCGCATGTCCTCCTGCGCGATCGCGAGGCGCTCGCCCGCCGCGACGCGCAGCTGCTGCTCGACGAGGTCGACGCCGGTCACGAGCTCGGTGACGGGATGCTCGACCTGCAGCCGCGTGTTCATCTCCATGAAGAACGGCTCATCGGGGCGCGCACCCGACACGATGAACTCGACCGTCCCCGCCCCCGTGTACCCGACGGCCCGGGCCGTCTCGCACGCCGCGCGCCCGATCGCCTCGCGCTGCGCCGCGTCGAGGAGCGGGCTCGGCGCCTCCTCGATGATCTTCTGGTGACGACGCTGCAGGGAGCACTCGCGCTCCCCCAAGTGGATGATCGCGCCGTGCGCGTCGGCCAGCACCTGCACCTCGATGTGCCGAGGGTCGGCCACGAAGCGCTCCACGAAGAGGGTGTCGTCGCCGAACGCGCCGGCCGCCTCGCGCCGCGCCTGCGCGAGCGCCGCGGGCAGGTCCTCGGGGCGGTCGACCCGGTGCATCCCCTTGCCGCCCCCGCCCGCCGACGGCTTCACGAGCACGGGGAAGCCGACGCGCGCCGCCCCCGCGATGAGCGCGGCGTCGTCGAGCCCCGGCTCGGCGATGCCGGGCACGGTGGCCACGCCGCGCGTCTCGACCGCGGCGCGCGCGCGGATCTTGTCGCCCATCGTCTCGATCGCCCCGGGCGACGGGCCGATGAACACGATGCCGGCCTCCGCGCAGGCCCGCGCGAACGCGGCGTTCTCCGACAGGAAGCCGTACCCGGGGTGCACGGCCTGCGCACCTGCTGCGAGCGCGGCGGCGATGACCGCCTCGATGTCGAGGTACGACCGCCGCGGATCGGCGGGGCCGATGCGGATGGCCTCGGTCGCCGCGCGCACGTGGGGCGCGTCGGCATCGGCGTCGGAGTGCACCGCGACCGAGGCGATGCCGAGCCGATCGAGCGTGCGGATGACCCGCAGCGCGATCTCTCCGCGGTTGGCGATGAGGACCCTGTCGAACATCGCGCTCACATCCGGAAGACGCCGTAGCGGACGTCGGGCAGGGGCGCGCGGCCGACGACGCCCAGGGCGAGGCCGAGCACGCGACGCGTGTCGGCGGGATCGATGACGCCGTCGTCCCACAGGCGCGCGGTCGAGTAGTACGGCGACCCCTGGCGCTCGTACCGCTCGCGGATGGGCTCCTCGAACGCGGCCTGCTCGGCGTCGGACCAGGCGCCGCCGTCGGCCTCGATCTGCTCGCGCTTGACCGTGGCGAGCACGCTCGCGGCCTGGGGCCCTCCCATCACCGAGACCCGCGCATTGGGCCACAGCCAGAGGAACCGCGCGTCGAACGCGCGACCGCACATGGAGTAGGTGCCGGCTCCGAACGACCCTCCGACGACGACGGTGAGCTTCGGGACGCGCGCGCACGACACCGCGGTGACCATCTTCGCGCCGTTCTTCGCGATCCCGCCGCGCTCGTACTCCGCGCCGACCATGAAGCCCGTGATGTTCTGGAGGAAGACGAGCGGGATGCCGCGCTGGTCGCACAGCTCGACGAAGTGCGCGCCCTTGAGCGCGCTCTCCGAGAAGAGAACGCCCTGGTTCGCGACGATGCCGACGGGGTGGCCGAGGATGCGCGCGAACCCGGTCACGAGCGTCGTGCCGTAGCCCGCCTTGAACTCGTGGAACGCGCTCGCGTCGACGAGGCGGGCGATGATCTCACGCACGTCGTACGGCGTCTGGAGATCCTCGGGGATGGCGGCATAGAGCGTCTCGGGTTCGACGACCGGCTCGCGGGGCGGGGCGATCTCCCACGGCGGCGCCGGGTCGGGCGGGAGCGTCGCGACGATGTCGCGCACGATGCGCAGCGCGTGCTCGTCGGAGTCGGCGAGGTGATCCGCCACGCCCGACACCGTCGTGTGCAGCTCGCCGCCGCCGAGGTCCTCGGCCGAGACGACCTCGCCGGTGGCCGCCTTGACGAGCGGCGGGCCGCCGAGGAAGATCGTCCCCTGCTCGGCCACGATGACGGTCTCGTCGCTCATGGCGGGCACGTAGGCGCCTCCCGCGGTCGAGGAGCCCATGACGCACGCGATCTGCGGGATGCCCGCAGCGCTCATCGTGGCCTGGTTGTAGAAGATGCGGCCGAAGTGCTCGCGGTCGGGGAAGACCTCGTCCTGCATCGGGAGGAATGCGCCGCCCGAGTCGACGAGGCTGATGCACGGCAGCCGGTTCTCTCGCGCGACCTCCTGCGCACGGAGGTGCTTCTTGACCGTGAGCGGGAAGTACGTGCCGCCCTTGACCGTCGCGTCGTTGGCGATGACGACGCAGCGGCGGCCCGACACCACGCCGATGCCGGTGATGAGACCGGCCGCGGGCGCCTCGTCGTCATACAGGCCGTTCGCCGCGAGCGGCGACAGCTCGAGGAACGGGCTGCCCGGATCGAGCAGCCGGTCGACGCGCTCCCGCGGCAGCAGCTTGCCGCGCGCGACGTGCCGCTCGCGCGCACGGGCACTGCCGCCGAGCGCCGCGGACTCCAGCCGAGCGCGCAGGTCGGCGACCAGCTCGCGCATCCGCGCGTCGCGCGCCGCGCCCGCCGCGCCGCCCGCGTCCACCGTCGTCGTTAGCCGCTCCATGGCCATCCTCACCCCCGTGCGAGCGCGAGCCCCGGTCGCTCGAGCATCTCCCCGACGTCGACGAGGAAGGCGCTCGCCTCCCTGCCATCGATCACCCGGTGGTCGAACGACACCGTGATCGTCATGACGTCGCGCAGCGCGATGTCGCCGTCGTGCTCCCAGGGCGTGCGCCGCACCGCGCCGAGGGCGACGATCGCCGACTGCCCGGGCGTGAGGATCGGGATGCCGCCGTCGACGCCGAAGACGCCGACGTTCGACACGGTGAGCGTCGACGACGTGAGCGCGGCGAGCCCGATCGAGCCGTCGCGCGCGGCGGCCGCGCGCTCGGCGATGGCGCCGGCGAGCGCGATGGCGTCGAGACGCTCGGCGTCGTCGACGCTCGCGACGACGAGACCGCGGTCGGTCGCCACCGCGATGCCCAGGTTCACGCGATCATGGAACTCGATCTCCCCCGCGTCGGCGTCGAAGCGCGCGTTGACGCCGGGCGTGCGTCGAGCCGCGAGCACGATGGCGCGCGAGGCGAGCGAGAGGAGCGTCGGGCTCGCCCCGCCCTCTGCGGCGAGGTCGCGGGCGAGGCGCAGGGTCTCCGTGACGTCGACCTGCAGGAAGCACGCGGCGTGCGGGACCGAGAGCGCCGACGCCGTCATCGCCTTGGCCGTCTCCCGGCGCAGCCCGCTCAGGCGCTCGCGGTGCGAGGTCGGCGGCGCGGGGTGGGCGGCCGCGCGATCGAGGTCGGCGCGTGTGACGACGCCGCCCTCGCCGGTCGGCGTGACCGCGGCGAGGTCGATCCCCCGCTGCTTCGCGAGCTGGCGGACCGGCGGGAACGCGCGCGCGGGCGACCCCTCCGCGCGCACGAACGGCGTCTGCGCGAACGTGCGCGGTCTGCGCGTGGGGCGCCGCGCGCCGTCCATCCGCACCGACCCGACGAGCATGGCGACCCGCTCCTCGGACGGCTCGGATGGCTCAGGCTCCACGGGCTCTGCGGATGGCGCGGGCGGGGCGTCCGCGGATGGCGCGGGCGGGGCGTCCGCGGGCTCCGCGGGCTCTGCGGGCTCGGGGTCGGCCGCCTCTGCGGCGTCCTCGAGGTCGTACTCGACGAGCGGGGCGCCGACCTCGACGGTCTCGCCCTCGCTCGCGTGCAGGCGGCGGATCACGCCCGCGTAGGGGCTCGGCAGGTCGATGACGGCCTTCGCCGTCTCGACCTCGGCGATGACCTGGTTGAGCGCGACGGAGTCGCCCTCGGAGACCTTCCACGCGACGATCTCGCTCTCGGTGAGGCCCTCCCCGAGGTCGGGCAGGCGGAAGACGGCGGTCATCGCGCGCTCCCCTCGAGGACGAGCCCCGTCCGCGACGAGCGGCGCCCGAGCGAGCGGTCGACCGCGTCGAGGATGCGGTCGAGGCTCGGCAGGTAATGGGACTCGAGAGCGGATGGCGGGTAGGGCGTGTCGTATCCGGTCACGCGCTCGGGGGTCGCCTCGAGCGCCCCGAACGCCCGCTCGACGACGCTCGCGATGAGCTCGCTCGACACCGACACCTCGGCGGGCGCCTCGTGGGCGACGACGAGGCGCCCGGTCCGCTCGACGCTCGCCACGACCGTGTCGACGTCGAGCGGCGAGATGGAGCGCAGGTCGATGACCTCGATCTCGATCCCCTCGTGGCGGGCGGCGAGGGCGGCGTCGAGCGCCGTCTGCACGACCGCCCCGTACGCCGCGAGCGTGACGTCGCGTCCGCGGACGAGCACCTCGGCGGCGTCGAGGTCGCGCACGAGCGCCGTGTCGACCTCCCCCTTGGACCAGTACCGCGCCTTGGGCTCGAGGAACACGACGGGGTCGTCGCTCGCGATCGCGGCACGCAGCGTCGAATAGGCCTCCTGCGGGCTCCACGCCGTGACGACGCGCAGGCCCGGCGTGTGCGCGAAGTACGCCTCGGGCGACTCGGCGTGGTGCTCGACCGAGCCGATCCCGCCGCCGAACGGCACGCGGATCGTGACGGGCATCCGCAGCCGACCGTGCGTGCGGTAGTGCAGGCGCGACAGCTGCGTGACGATCTGGTCGAGCGCGGGGAAGACGAAGCCGTCGAACTGGATCTCGACGACCGGTCGCGCGCCGCGGTAGGCCATGCCGACCGCGGTTCCGACGATCGCGGACTCGGCGAGCGGCGCGTCGATCACGCGCTCCGCGCCGAAGCGCGCCTGCAGTCCGTCCGTCACGCGGAAGACGCCGCCGAGCCGCCCGATGTCCTCGCCCATGAGGACGACGTCGGGATCGCCCTCGAGCGCGTCCGCGAGGGCGCGCCCGACGGCCGCGCCCAGGCTGAGGGTCTCGACCGTCATCGCTCCTCCTGGATGCTCGCCGCGAACGCGAGGTGCTCGGCTCGCTGGCGCCGGATCCGACGCGTGGGCGTGACGGTCACGTGGTCGAAGAGGCTCTCCGGGGCGGGTGCCTCGGCCTGCACGACGGCCGCGCGCATCTCCTTGGCGATCGCGTCGCAGCGGATCCGCGCCTCCTCTCGGATGTGCTCGATCGGCGCCCCGACGGAGGCGAGGTGGCGCTCGAGCCGGTCGATCGGGTCCTTCGCGCGCCAGGCGTCGACCTCGTCGGCGTCGCGATAGCGGCCGGGGTCGTCCGTCGTCGTGTGCGGGCCCATCCGGTACGTGACCGCCTCGACGAACGTCGGCCCCTCTCCCCGACGCGCGCGGTCGGCCGCCGCGCGCATCGCGGCGAGGACCGCGAGCACATCGTTGCCGTCGACGCGGATGGCCGGGATCCCGAAGCCCGTCGCGCGCAGCGCGAGCGCGGCGTGCGACTGCACGCGGACCGGCTCGGAGATCGCGTACTGGTTGTTCTGGCAGAGGAACACCACGGGCGCCTGGAAGGAGCTCGCGAACACCATCGCCTCGCTCACGTCGCCCTCGCTCGTCGCGCCGTCGCCGAAGCACGCGACCGCGATGTCGTCGCCGCCGTCGCGGCGCACCGCCATCGCGTATCCCGTCGCGTGCAGGGTCTGCGCGCCGATGATGATCTGGGGCGTGGCCATCCGATGCGCGAGGGGATCCCAGCCCGAGAGCGCGTGGCCCTGCCACACGCGCAGCAGGTCGCCGAGGTCGACGCCCCGCAGCACGGCGAGGGCGTGCTCGCGGTACGAGCCGAAGACGAAGTCGGTCTCGCGGAGGGCGTGCGCGGCCCCGACCTGCGCCGCCTCCTGTCCGCGCAGCGGCGGCCACAGCACGAGCTCGCCCTGGCGGGTCAGGGCGAAGGCCTCCTCGTCGACGCGGCGCACGAGGGACATGTCGACGAAGAGGTCGGTGAGCGCGGTCTCGTCGAGGTCGGCCAGGTGCTCGTCGAGCGTGCGGCACGCGCGTCGGGAGCCGTCAGGGGCGAGGACGCCGAGCGGGGTGTCGAGCCCCTCGACCAGCTCGCTGCGGGGTGCGGGAATGGCGATCGACATCGCGGAACCTCCTCGTTCGCGCTGCGCCTTGTGGGCGTCATTGCCGTCCTGGTCCGGACACCGCTCACGCTACGCCGACGCAGCAGACCGAGCAATGACATCCGTCAGAAGTCCGCAGATTGCTCACTCCTCGCCGCCCCTCCGGCTCTGCATGTCTCACTTATCGTCGTTATGGGACCCCGAAACCCACGACGAGTGAGACATGCACGAGAGCGGCATGCACGAGAGCGGCGTGCACGAGAGCGGCATGCGAAGAGCCGGCCCGGGACGATCCCGGGGCCGGCTCTTCCGCGCGCCGCGCCGGCGCCTGAGGTTGCTAGCTCCGGCGGTCGACGTGGTGCAGGGCGCGCGCGGCGTCGGTGATCGAGCCGGCGAGCGACGGGTACGCCGCGAACACCCGCGCGATCTGGTCCACCGTGAGACGGCGCTCGACCGCGATCGAGATCGGGTAGATGAGCTCCGACGCGCGGGGCGCGACGATGACGCCCCCGACGATCGTGCCGGATCCCTCGCGCGCGTAGAGCTTCACGAAGCCGTCCTTGACGCCCATCATCTTCGCGCGCGCATTCGAGGCGAGCGGCAGCTTGTGCACCTCGGCGCTGACCTCGCCCTCGTCGACGGCCGGCTGCGTCCAGCCGACGGTCGCGATCTCGGGGCTCGTGAAGATGTTGGAGGCGATCTTGTGCGTGTCGAAGGGGATGGCCACATCGCCCATCGCGTGGAAGACGGCGGTGCGGCCGAGCATCGACGCGACCGACGCGAGCGGCATCATCGTCGTGCAGTCGCCCACCGCGTACACGTTGGGCACCGACGTGCGCCCCACCTTGTTGATGCGGATGTGCCCCGACTCCGTGCGCTGGACGCCCGCGTCCTCGAGGCCGATGCCGGCGGTGTTCGGGATCGAGCCGACCGCCATGAGGCAGTGCGAGCCCTCGACGACGCGGCCGTCGGAGAGGGTGACGGTGACGCCGTCTCCCGTGTTCTCGACCTTGTCGGCGCGCGACTTCGCGAGCAGCGTCATGCCGCCGCGCGTGAAGACCTTCTCGAGGACCTTCGCGGCGTCCTGGTCCTCGCCGGGGAGCACCTGGTCGCGGCTCGAGACGAGCGTGACCTTCGCGCCGAGGTTCATGTACGCCGACGCGAACTCGGCGCCCGTGACGCCGGAGCCGACGACGATGAGGTGCTCGGGCACGGCCTCGAGGTCGTACAGCTGCTTCCACGTGAGGATGCGCTTGCCGTCGGGCTTGGCCGAGGGCAGCTCGCGCGGCGACGCGCCCACCGACACGATGATCGTGTCGGCCTCGACGCGGTCGAAGTCGGTGCCCTTCGGGCCCGTCGAGACGACGATCGCCTCATCGCCCTCGAGGCGCCCGTGGCCGGAGATGATCTTGACGCCGGCCTCGATGAGCTGCGCGCGCATGTCCTCCGACTGCTGCCCCGCGAGCGCGAGGAGGCGCTTGTTGATCGCGAGGAGGTTGATGGCGACCTCGGGCTTGAGCGGCTTGCCGTCCTCGCCGCGCGCGTAGAACTGCACGCCGAGCTCCCCCGCGTCGGCGATCGACTGGGCCGCGTCGGCCGTCGCGATGAGCGTCTTCGACGGGACGACGTCGGTCAGCACCGCCGACCCGCCGACGCCCGTGTGCTCGACGAGGGTCACGTCGGCGCCGAGCTGAGCGCCCGCCAGGGCCGCCTCGTAGCCGCCGGGGCCGCCTCCCAGAATCGCGATGCGCTGCGTCCGCTCGAAATCAAAGACCATGCCTCCATTCTCCCCCTTCCTGCGAGATCGGCACGACCCCGGCCGGAGACCGGTCGTTATGCTCATGCCATGACTCTGGAAGGCGCACATCCGCTCGATCCGCCCGCCGACCCGTTCGAGGTCGCCCAGGCCGCCGCGGCCGACATCGCGCGGCTCACGGGGGTCGAGCGACACGACGTCGCGGTGACCCTCGGCAGCGGCTGGGGCAAGGCCGCCGAGCTCATCGGCGAGACCGTCGCGACCATCCCGGCGACGGAGGTCACGGGCTTCTCGCGCCCCGCGCTCGAGGGGCATGTCGGAACCCTCCGCAGCGTCCGCACGCCCGCAGGCCGGCACGTGCTCGTGATCGGTGCGCGCACGCACTACTACGAAGGGCACGGCGTCCGCCGGGTCGTGCACAGCGTCCGCACCGCCGCGGCGACGGGTGCGAAGGTCATGGTGCTCACCAACGGCGCGGGCGGCATCAAGGAGACCTGGAGCGCGGGCCAGCCCGTGCTCATCAGCGACCACATCAACCTCACGGCCGACTCGCCGCTCGAGGGCGCGACGTTCATCGACCTCACCGACCTGTACGCCACGCGCCTGCGCGACATCGCGCTCTCGGTCGACCCGACGCTCGACAGCGGCGTCTACTGCCAGTTCCGGGGCCCTCACTACGAGACGCCCGCCGAGGTGCAGATGGCGAAGGCGATCGGCGGCGACATCGTCGGCATGTCGACCGCCCTCGAGGCCATCGCCGCGCGCCAGGCCGGCATGGAGGTCCTCGGGTTCTCCCTCATCACCAACCTCGCCGCGGGGATCTCGCCCGATCCGCTCAGCCACGAGGAGGTCATCGAGGCGGGGCGGATGGCCGAGGGCCGGATCTCGGCTCTGCTCGCCGAGGTCGTGGGGAAGCTCTGATGGACGTCCTGTCGCACGCGCGCGACTGGCTCGCGCAGGACCCGGACCCGGTCACCCGCGAGGAGCTGTCCGGGCTCATCGCGCGCGCGGAGGGCGGTGATGCCGCGGCCTCGGCGGACCTCGCCTCGCGCTTCGCGGGGCGCCTCGCGTTCGGCACGGCCGGCCTGCGCGGAGAGCTCGGGGCGGGCCCCATGCGGATGAACCGCGTGCTCGTGGCGCAGGCGGCCGCCGGCTTCGCGGCATACCTGTCCGAGCGCGCAGCGGACGGCGCGCGGCCCCGCGTCGTCATCGGGTACGACGGGCGCCGCAACTCCGACGTGTTCGCGCGCGACTCCGCGGAGATCTTCGCGGGGGCCGGGCTGACCGCCATCCTCCTCCCCCGCCTTCTGCCGACGCCCGTCCTCGCGTTCGCGGTGCGCCACCTCGGCGCCGATGCGGGCGTCATGGTCACCGCGAGCCACAACCCGCCCGACGACAACGGGTACAAGGTCTATCTCGGCGGGGCCGATGAGGGCGCGCAGATCGTCTCGCCCGCCGACCGCGAGATCGCCGCGCACATCCAGCGCGTCGCCGACGAGGTCCGCGTTCCCGACCTGCCGCGCTCCGACGCGTACGAGCTCGCCGACGAGGAGGTCGTCGAGGCCTACGTCGCCGCGACCGCCGCGGTCGCGCCGGCTCCCGCATCGGCCGCCGGGATGCGCTGGGCCTACACGGCGATGCACGGCGTCGGGTGGGAGACGCTCGAGCGCATCCTCGCGCGCGCCGGGTATCCGGCCCCGGCCGTCGTCGCGGAGCAGATCGCGCCCGACGCGGCCTTCCCGACCGTCGCGTTCCCGAACCCCGAGGAGCCGGGCGCGATGGACCTCGCCTTCGCGACGGCAGCCGCGCACGACGCCGAATTCGTCCTCGCGAACGACCCCGACGCCGATCGGCTCGCGGTCGGCGTGCCGGGCCCCGACGGATGGCGGCGGCTGACCGGCAACGAGATCGGGATGCTGCTGGGTGCACGGGCCGCACGCTCCGCCGAGGGCACGCCGGGGGCGTCGCTCGCCTGCTCGCTCGTGTCGTCGCCGGGGCTCGGAGCGATCGCCGAGCGGCACGGACTGGACTTCCACACGACCCTGACCGGATTCAAGTGGATCTCGCGTGCCCCGGGCATCGTGTTCGGCTTCGAGGAGGCCCTGGGCTACCTCGTGAACCCCGAGACCGTGCGCGACAAGGACGGCATCTCGGCGGCCGTCGCCGTCCTCGGCCTCGCGGCAGAGGCGCGCGGCCGCGGGACGACGATCTCCGGGATGCTCGACGAGCTGGCCGCGGAGATCGGCCACTTCGCGAGCGGCCAGGTCTCGATCCGCGTCGACGACATCTCGATCATCGGCCGGATCATGGATGCGCTCCGCCAGTCGCCGCCCGGCGCCTTCGGCGAGCGCACCGTGACGCGCGCGGAGGACCTCCTGCACCCCGCAGACGGCGGCCCGTCGGGCGACATCCTGCGCTACACGCTCGACGACAGCTCGCGTGTCATCGTGCGCCCGAGCGGGACGGAGCCGAAGCTCAAGGCGTACCTCGACGTGCGCGGCGACTCTCCCGAGGACGCCGCTGCCCGCCTGTCCGCGCTCGACGCAGCGGCGCGGGAGGCGCTCGACCTGGGCTGAGCCGACCGGCGGCGGCTCACTGCGTTTCGTCTCGCTGCGCTCGCTCAACGTCCGGGCGCTGAGCGCCCGGAGGTCGCAGAGTATTACTGGCCGATGATCGCGACGAGCTCGTCGAGGAAGCCGGTGAAGTCGGTGCCGCGGCGGATGATCCGCTGCACGTTCTCACGCTCGCCGAACACCTCGACGAACTGCTCGAACACCGTCTGGAACGCCTCGCGGTCGCTCTCGCTGAACGCGGCGAGGGCGACCACCTGCACGCGCCCGTCTCCCCATGCGACCGACGGGTCGGCGATCCCGATCGCGATGGCCGTGCGCGATGCCGTCATCCGCAGCGCATGCGGAACCGCGAGGGCGTCGGTGAACGCGGTCGACGACATCCGCTCGCGCTCGATCGCGCCCTCGACGTAGGCGTCGTCGATCACCCCGCGCTCGACGAGCAGCGCGCCGAGCGCGCGGATGATCCCCTCCTCGCCGAGGGTGTCGTCGAGGCCTCGGACGAAGGCGCCGGCGTCGAAGTAGCGCTCGAGCTCGGCGCGCAGCCGCGACAGACGGCGGCCCCGGCGGATCCGGGCGGCGGCCTGCATGACGCGCTCGACGTCGCCGTCGGTGAGGAACGGGCGGATGCGGACCGTGCTCTCAGACGGCGTGGGCGGCTCGATCGTCGTCAGCACGAGGTCGGTGTCGATCGCCTTCCAGTCGGGGTCGACGCGCGTGACGACCTCGGTGACCTCGACCGCCTGCCCGAGGGAGCGGGTGATGCTCGAGCGGAGGAGCTCGTGCAGCTCGTAGTAGCCGGGGCACACGATCGTCGCGGTGAGGCGGGTCTCGGCGCGCCGCTCGCGCTCGAGCTCGCCGCCGACGTGCATCGCGATGTACGCGATCTCGTCGTCGCGGATCGACATGCCGAGCCGTTCGGACAGCTCCCCCGCGATCGAGACGGCGACCTCGAAGATCATCGGGTACGTCGTCTTGAGCGATCGGGTGAGCGGGTTGCGCGACCACGCCTGCTCGCGCGCGCGGTGCGCGAGGTTCTGCACGTGCAGCGCGAGCCGCTCGACGAACTCGTCGCGGCCGAGCGCGACGAGGTACTCGTTCGACACCCGCGCGACCGCCGCGCGGACGGCGGCGTCCACGACCGGGTCGACGCCCGCGGTGCCCACGGCGCCGGCTCCGGGCACGACGACGCGCGTGAGGAGGAGCGAGGCGAGGTGCATGCGGTCGCCGCGCCCGAGGGTCACGCCGAGGGCCGCCTCCGCGAGGCGCCCGACCACCTCGGCCAGGCGCTCCTGCTCGGCGGGCGGCGTGCCGTGCACCGTCTCGAGCGCGCGGCCCTGGCTCGCGCGATCGACGGCGATCGACACGTGCAGCGTGACGTCGGCGACGGCGAACTCGTTCACGAAGTAGCCGAGGTCGCCGAGCTCGGCCGCGAGGGCGGACTTGAACCGCCCGAACGCCTCGGCGGGAACCGAGGTCGATCCCGCGACCCGGCGGAGCGCCTCCACGTCGAACGCGCCGTCCTCCATCTCGTCGTGCGCGAGCGACGACAGCAGGCGGCGGCGCGCGAGCTCGGTGCCGACGAGCGCGATGCGCGGCCCGCTGCGGTCGAGGGAGAGCTCGCCGCCCTCGCGGACGAGAGCGCGCACGCGCGCGAGGTCGGACTCGAGCGTCGCCTCGCTCACGTGGAACGCGGCGGCGGTCTCGTACACGTCGAGGCCGTCGTCCGCATCGATGAGCGCATGGATGAGCCGGTGCAGGCGGTCGCGCGGCGCGCTCTGCGGGGGCTGGTCGCGCTCGCGCAGGAGCGCGGCCCCCGTGGGGTGCGCGCGATACCCCGCGGGGCCCGAGGCGATGACAGGATGGTCGGGCACGCGCGCGTTCACGGCGGTCACGTACGAGCGCACGCTGCGCGGCGTGACGCCGAGGAGGTCGGCGAGCGCCGCGGCCGTCATCCATCCGCCGTCCCTGAGGAGGATCGCGACGAGACGATCCTGACGCTGTCTCGACACGCGCACCTCC
This sequence comes from Microbacterium sp. KNMS, assembly GCF_053851835.1. Lineage (NCBI taxonomy): Bacteria > Bacillati > Actinomycetota > Actinomycetes > Micrococcales > Microbacteriaceae > Microbacterium > Microbacterium sp. KNMS. Next base: position 49,040 of record NZ_JBSQBP010000015.1, on the reverse strand, counting down.
TCCTCCGACAGTCAATCACGTCGCGCTGGCCGCGGGCGCACGCCCGGGCGCGCTGCGGCGTGCGGGGCCGCCCGCGCTTTCCGCCCGGGCGGAAGAAAGAGTGGTTGTCCTGCCGAGCGCGCCTCGGGAGGATGAGGATCAGGAGGCGTCGATGAGGATCCTGGTTGTGTGCGGTGCAGGGGCATCGAGCACGTTCGTCGCGCATCGCGTGAACCGCGCTGCGCGCGCCGCCGGGCTCTCCTGGTCGGCCTTCGCGGGCACGCAGGTGTCGCTGCCGGTCGATCTCGACGCGGCGGACATCGTGCTCGTGGGGCCGCACCTCACGACATCGCTCGACGCGATCCGCGGGGCGGCGTCGCCGCGCGGGGTCGCCGTCGTGCCGCTGCCGGACGACGTCTTCACCGACACCGACGGCACGCGCGTGCTCGCGCTCGTGCGGGCCGCCGCCGCCCCGGATGCGCCCGCATCCGAATGAACCGCAAGGAGCACCCATGTCCGCTGTCACCCGCACCGTGAAGATCGCATCGTCGCACGGACTGCACGCGCGCCCCGCCAAGCTGTTCGCCGAGGCCGCCAAGAACTCGGGGCTCGCCGTCACGATCGCGAAGGGCGACGGCAAGCCCGTCAACGCCGCGAGCATCCTCGGTGTCATCTCGCTCGGCGCCAACACGGGCGACGAGGTCACCCTCACGGTCGAGGGCGACGGCGCCGAGGCCGTGCTCGACCAGCTCACGGCTCAGCTCGAGACCGACACGGACGCCGAGTGATGCTCGAGCTCCGCGGCGTCGGGATCGGCCAGGGCGTCGCGCAGGGGCCGATCGCCCGCATGGCATCGCGCCTCGAGCCGCCGCGCGACGAGAAGAGCGCGAAGAGCCCCGACGAGGAGAAGGCCGCGGTCGCCGCGGCGGTCGCGGCCGTCGCCGCGGAGCTCAACGCCCGCGGCGAGCGCGCCGGCGGCGCGGCCCGCGACGTGCTCGAGGCCCAGGCCATGATGGCCGAGGACCCGACCCTCGAGGAGGGCGTCCACGCGCGCATCGACGCGGGCAGCACGGGCGAGTGGGCCGTGCACGCGGCCTTCGCGGAGTTCGCCGAGACCCTCCAGGCGATGGGCGGCTACCTCGGCGAGCGCGCCGCCGACCTCGCCGACGTCGCGCAGCGCGTCATCGCGCACCTGCGCGGTGTCTCCGCTCCCGGCGTGCCCGACCCCGGCCATCCGTTCGTCCTCGTCGCGCCCGACCTCGCCCCGGCCGACACGGCCCTGCTCGACCTCGAGAAGGTCCTCGCGGTCGTGACCACGGAGGGCGGCCCGACGTCGCACACGGCGATCCTCGCGGGCGACAAGGGCATCGTGGCGATCGTCGGGACCGGCGAGAGCGATGCGCTCGTCGACGGCGCCGTCGCGATCGTCGACGCGGCGGCCGGCGTCGTCACGATCGACCCGACCGACGAGCAGCGCGCGGCGGCGGCCGAGCGCGCGGAGGCGCGGCGCGCCGCGGCGAGCGCGCCGATCACCCCCGGTGCGCTCGCGGACGGCACGGCCGTGCCGCTGCTCGCGAACCTCGGCAACCCGGATGGCGCGGCCGAGGCCGTCGCGCTGGGCGCCGAGGGCGTGGGGCTCTTCCGCACCGAGTTCCTGTTCCTCAGCTCCGACGAGGCGCCCAGCGTCGAATCGCAGACGGCGTCGTACACGAAGCTGCTCGAGGCCTTCCCCGGCAGGAAGGTCGTGGTGCGCGCGCTCGACGCGGGTGCGGACAAGCCGCTGAAGTTCCTCACCGACGAGGGCGAGGAGAACCCCGCGCTCGGGCGACGCGGTCTGCGCGCGCTGCGCCACCACGAGGAGGTCCTCCGCGACCAGCTCACGGCGCTCGCGAACGCCGACGCGGCGACCGACGCCGATCTCTGGGTCATGGCGCCCATGGTGGCCACGGTCGAGGAGGCCGAGTACTTCACGCGCATCGCGCGCGAGCACGGCATCAAGACGGCCGGCGTCATGGTCGAGGTGCCGTCGGTCGCGCTCCTCGCGGACGCGGTGTACGAGGTCACCGACTTCGGCTCGGTGGGCACGAACGACCTCGTGCAGTACACGATGGCGGCCGACCGCATGCTCGGCACGGTGTCGTCGTACCAGGACCCGTGGCACCCCGCCGTGCTGCGCCTCATCGCCGAGATCGGCCGGGCCGGCGCGAAGCACGGCAAGCCGGTCGGCATCTGCGGTCAGGCCGCGGCCGACCCGCTCCTCGCGGTCGTCCTCGTCGGCCTGGGCGCCACGACGCTGTCGATGTCCCCGCCCGCACTCGTCGACGTGCGCGCCGAGCTCCTGAAGCACACCCTCGAGGACGCGCAGCGCATCGCGCAGGCCGCGCTCTCGGCGAGCAGCGCGGAGGCGGCGCGCGAAGCCGCCCGAGCCGCCGTCTCCTCCTGAGATCCCCCACAGCAGAAAGCCCGATACCCATGAGTGACACCCGCACCGCGGCGAAGACGCCCGGATCGCTTCGCGTCGGAGTGCAGAAGGTCGGCACCTTCCTCTCCGGCATGATCATGCCCAACATCCCCGCGCTCATCGCATGGGGCCTCTTCACCGCGTTCTTCATCGAGGTCGGGTGGACGCCCAACGAGGCGCTCAACTCGATCGTCGGGCCGATGATCCACTACCTCCTGCCGATCCTCATCGCCGCGCAGGGCGGTCGGATGATCTACGACACGCGCGGTGCGGTCGTCGCGTCGATCGCGACCTTCGGCGCGATCGCCGGCTCGGACTGGCTCATCGGCCTGCAGAACGCGGACCTCCCCGCGGGCGAGAGCCCCATCCCGACGATCCACATGTTCATCGGCGCGATGATCATGGGCCCGCTCGCCGCGTGGATCATGAAGAAGCTCGACGCGCTCTGGGAGGGCCGCGTCAAGGCCGGCTTCGAGATGCTCGTCAACATGTTCTCGGCCGGCATCTTCGGCTTCGTCGCGGCGATCTTCGCGTTCTACGTGCTCGCGCCGGTCGTGAACTTCCTCATGAACATCCTCGGCGGGGCCGTGGGATGGCTCGTCGACAACAACCTGCTGCCGCTCACGAGCATCCTCATCGAGCCGGCCAAGGTGTTCTTCCTCAACAACGCGATCAACCACGGCGTGCTCACGCCGCTGGGCCTCGCGCAGGCGACGGAGGACGGCAAGTCGATCCTCTTCCTCCTCGAGGCGAACCCGGGCGTGGGCCTCGGCCTGCTCCTCGCCTTCACCTTCTTCGGCGTCGGCGCGGCTCGCGCCTCCGCTCCCGGTGCCGCGATCATCCATTTCTTCGGCGGCATCCACGAGGTGTACTTCCCGTACGTGCTCATGAAGCCGGCCCTCATCCTCGCGGTGATCGGCGGCGGCATGACGGGTGTGGCGACCAACGTGCTCTTCCGCTCGGGCCTCGTGGCCCCCGCGGCGCCGGGCTCGATCATCGCCGTCCTCATCCAGACCGCGCGCGACAGCTACCTCGGGGTCATCCTCGCGGTCGTGCTGTCGGCGGCCGTCACGTTCCTCATCGCCGCGGTCATCCTGCGCGCGAGCCGCAAGCGCGACCTCGCCGCCGAAGCGGCGGGCGCAGACGGATTCGCCGACGCCGTCGCGCGCACCGAGGCGAACAAGGGCCGGAAGTCCAGCGTGCTGGGCGGCCTCGCCGGCGGCACGGCCGTCGCGACCCGGCCGATCGAGAAGGTCATCTTCGCGTGCGACGCCGGCATGGGGTCGTCGGCGATGGGAGCGAGCGTCCTGCGCAACAAGATCAAGCAGGCGGGCATCGAGGGCGTCACGGTCACGAACAAGGCCATCGCGTCGCTCGACGGCACGGCGGACCTCGTGATCACGCAGGCGCAGCTGACCGACCGCGCCCGTCAGCGGGAGCAGAGCGCTGTGCACGTCTCCGTGGACAACTTCATGAACTCGCCGCGCTACGACGAGGTCGTGGAGCTCCTGCGCGAGCAGGCATCGGGCGGGACGGCCCCCGCGGAAGCCGACGCGCCTGCCGCGCCCACGACGCGCCGCGAGGCGCGTGCCGTGCCCACGACGACCGGCCCCATCGGCAGCGGCACGTCGCGCCCCGCCGACGACGCGGTCCTCACGCGCGGCAGCGTCCGCATCCACGCCGGCTCCGCGACGCGGGAGGAGGCGCTCCAGGAGGCCGCCGACATCCTCGCGAGCGCAGGTGCCGTCACGGGCGCGTACTTCGACGCGATGCTGGCCCGCGAGCAGACCGTGTCGACCTTCATGGGCAACGAGCTGGCCATCCCGCACGGCACGAACGAGGCGAAGGACGCGATCCTCGGGTCGGCGCTCTCGGTCGTCCGCTATGACGGCGGGGTGGACTGGGACGGCGACGCGGTGACGTTCGTCGTCGGCATCGCCGGCAAGGGCGACGAGCACCTGAAGATCCTGTCGAACGTCGCCGAGCTGTTCAGCGACGAGTCGCAGATCGCGCGTCTCAAGGCCGCGGCGACCCCCGAGGAGCTCTTCGAGCTCTTCCAGAGCGTCAACCAGGAGGACTGATGAAGGCCGTCCACTTCGGCGCAGGGAACATCGGCCGCGGCTTCGTCGGCCTGCTGCTGCACGAGGGAGGGTACGAGGTCGTCTTCTCCGACGTCGCCGCTCCCCTCGTCGACGCGCTGGCTGCCGCCGACGCGTACACGGTCCACGAGGTCGGCGCGGGCGGCGTCGACCGGGAGGTCACGGGGTTCCGCGCGGTGAACAGCGCAGAGGACCCGCAGGCGGTGGCCGACGAGGTCGCGACGGCCAACGTCGTCACGACCGCCGTCGGGCCGACGATCCTGAGGTTCATCGCTCCGCACATCCTCGCCGGGATCGCGCTGCGCGACCCCGACGCTCCCCCGCTGCAGGTCATGGCGTGCGAGAACGCGATCGGAGCGACCGACCAGCTCCGCGCGGAGATCGTCGAGCTCGCCGGCGGCACGTGGGACGCCCTCGAGGGTCGCGTCGTGTTCGCGAACACGGCCGTCGACCGGATCGTCCCCGGCCAGCCGGCCGACGGCGGCATCGACGTCACGGTCGAGCCGTTCTTCGAATGGGCGATCGAGCGCGGCCCGTTCGACGGCGACCTGCCGAGCATCCCCGGTGCGCACTTCGTCGACGACCTCGCGCCGTACATCGAGCGGAAGCTCTTCACGGTGAACACGGGGCACGCGGCGACCGCGTACCACGGCGCGCGGGCCGGCTTCGAGCGCATCGCCGAGGCGCTGGCCGACCCGGCCGTCGCGGCGTCGGTCGAGGCGGCTCTCGAGGAGACGTCGGCGCTGCTCGCCGCGAAGCACGGGTTCCCCGCCGACGAGCTCGCGACCTACCGCGCGACGATCCTCGAGCGGTTCCGCAATCCGGCGCTGCCCGACACCGTCCAGCGCGTGGGACGACAGCCGCTGCGCAAGCTGTCGCGCCACGAGCGCTTCGTGGGCCCCGCCGCCGAGGCCGCCGAGCGCGGCCTGTCGACGAGCGCCCTCGTCGCGGCGATCGCGGCGGCCCTCGCGTTCTCCGACGAGGGCGACGAGCAGGCCGTGCAGCTGCAGGCGCTCCTCGGCGAGCTCGACGCCGACGCGTTCACCCAGCAGGTCACGGGACTCGAGCCCGCCCATCCGCTGTTCCCGGCCATCCGCTCGGCCGTCGCGGAGCACCAGGCCGCATAGGCCCCGCCCTGCGCAGCATGTCTCACTCGCCGCGGGATTGCCGTCGGCTATCCCGCGGCGGGTGAGACATGCCCCAGGGGGCGGCGCCTACCGCGCGAAGCCCTCGGAGATGAGGTCGATGAGCTCCTCGCGCTGCTCGACCGGCAGGAACGACGCGGCCGCGGCGTTGAGCTGGAACTGCTCGATGTCGTCGAGGTCGTAGCCGAAGGCCGCCTGCAGGATGGCCAGCTCGCGCGTGAGCGAGGTCCGGCTCATGAGGCGGTTGTCGGTGTTGACCGTCACGCAGAAGCCGAGCTGGTAGAGCAGGTCGAACGGATGGTCCTCGATCTGGCTCCCCCAGTGGGCCACGGCGCCGGTCTGCAGGTTCGACGAGGGCGACAGCTCCAGCGGGATCTCCCGATCCCGCACCCAGCGCGCCAGGTCGCCGAACTGCACGAGCACCTCCTCGCCCTCGCGCGAGACGACCTCGAGGTCCCGGGCGATCGCGACGCCGTGCCCGAGCCGCAGCGCGCGCCCGTCGAGGAGGGCCGACCGGATCGACGCGACCCCGGCGGCCTCGCCCGCGTGCACGGTGACCGGGAAGAACTCGCCGGCGAGATAGTCGAACGCCGCGCGGTGCTGCGATGGCGGGAAGCCGTCCTCAGGACCGGCGATGTCGAACGCCACGACCCCGTCCTGGCGGAACGCGACAGCGAGCTCGGCGACCTCCTGCACGCGGTCGCCCTGGCGCATCGCGGAGAGGATCTGGCCCACGCGGATGCTCCGCCCGCTGTCCTCGACGATGTCCTCGCCCTGCTCGATGCCGTCCTGCACGGCCTCGACCGCCTCCTCGAGCGTGAGCCCGCCGTCGAGGTGCTGCTCGGGCGCCCAGCGCACCTCGCCGTACACGACGCCGTCGGCCGCGAGGTCCTCGACGAACTCGCGCGCGACGCGGGTGAGCGCCTCGCGCGTCTGCATGACGCCCACGGTGATCTCGAAGGTCTTCAGGTACTCGACCAGCGAGCCGGAGTCTGCGCGCTCGGCGAACCACTCCTGCAGCGCTGCGGCGTCCGACGCCGGCAGCGCGACATCCGTCCCCTCCGCGAGCTCGAGGATGGTCTCCGGCCGCAGGCCGCCGTCGAGGTGGTCGTGCAGCGAGACCTTGGGCAGGCTGCGCAGCGCGACGCCCTGCACGCGGGGCTCAGCGGTCTTGTCCTTCGCCATGTCGGCCTCCAGGGTCGTGCGGTGCGGACGGATGCGGGATGGCCGCGGTCCGGATGTCGTCGGTCGGTCAGGCGGTGATGCGCTCGCGCACGAGAGGCGCGGTCTCGGGAGCAGTATCCCCGATCTCGTACGCGCCGTCGAGAGCGTCCAGCGCCCTGTCGAAGCGCGCGCCGTCATCCGCCGAGAGCGTGAAGAGCGCCTGGCCCTCGGCGACCGCGTCGCCAGGCTTCACGAGCAGGTCGATGCCGGCCGCGTGGACGACCGCGTCCTCGGCCCGCGCGCGCCCTGCTCCGAGCCGCCACGCGGCGATCCCGAAGTCGTAGGCGTCCATCCGGGTGACGACGCCGGAGCGGCTCGCCGTCACGGTGTGCGTCTCGCGCGCGACGGGCAGGGGCGCATCGGGGTCGCCGTCCTGCGCGCGGATCATGCGGCGCCAGGTGTCCATCGCGCGGCCGTCCGCGAGCGCCGCCTCGACGTCGGCGTCGGGCTGTCCGGCGAGCGCGAGCATCTCGCGGGCGAGCGCGACGGTGAGCTCGACGACGTCGGCGGGGCCGCCGCCCGCGAGCACCTCGACCGACTCGCGCACCTCGTTCGCATTGCCGATCGCAAGCCCGAGCGGGGTGTTCATGTCGGTGAGGAGCGCCGTGGTCTTCACGCCGGAGTCCGTGCCGAGCGCGACCATCGTCTCGGCGAGCTCGCGTGCGCGCGCGGGGTCCTTCATGAAGGCGCCCGTGCCGAACTTCACGTCGAGCACGAGCGAGTCGGTGCCCTCCGCGATCTTCTTCGACATGATGCTCGACGCGATGAGCGGGATGGCCTCGACCGTGCCGGTGACATCGCGCAGCGCGTAGAGCTTCTTGTCGGCGGGGGCGAGACCGGTGCCCGCGGCGCAGATCACGGCGCCGACGTCGGCGAGCTGGGCGAGCATCTCCTCGTTCGAGAGGGCGGCGCGCCAGCCGGGAATCGACTCGAGCTTGTCGAGCGTGCCGCCCGTGTGGCCGAGCCCCCGCCCGGAGAGCTGCGGCACGGCGACGCCGAAGGCCGCCACGAGCGGGGCGAGGGGCAGCGTGATCTTGTCGCCCACGCCGCCCGTGGAGTGCTTGTCGGCGGTCGCCTTGTCGAGCGACGCGAACGACATCCGCTCCCCCGACGCGATCATCGCGTCCGTCATGACGCGGATCTCGTCCCGCTCCATGCCGTTCAGCAGCACGGCCATCGTGAACGCCGACATCTGCGCGTCGGAGACGTACCCGCGCGTGTAGGCGTCGACCATCCAGCGCAGCGCGTCCTCGGGGACCGCGCCGCCGTCGCGCTTGGCGCGGATGACGTCGACCGCGTCGAACGGCTCGGGGCTCATCGCTCCTCCAGGTCTCGGGGTCCGAACGCGTCGGGCAGCACCTCTTCGATGCTGCGGATGCCCGACACGGTCTCGAGCAGCATGCCCGGCAGGGCGTGCTCGAACAGCAGCTGCCGGCAGCGTCCGCACGGCATGAGGGTGCGGCCCTCGCGATCCACGCACACGAACGCGACGAGCTGCCCGCCGCCGGTCATGGCGAGATTCGAGATGAGGCCGCACTCCGCGCACAGCCCGACGCCGTACGACGCGTTCTCGGTGTTGCACCCCGCGACGATCCGGCCATCCGTCACGAGGGCGGCCGCCCCCACGGGGAACTTCGAGTAGGGCACGTACGCCCGGGTCATGGCGTCGGTCGCGACGGCACGCAGCTCGTCCCAGTCGATGTCTGTCATCTCTCCTAGCCCTTGATGTACGGCTGTCCCACCGCGGCGGGTCCTCGCGAGCGACCGACAGCGCCTGCCACCACGAAGATGGTCACGAGGTACGGCAGCATCAGCATGAACTCTCCCGGCACGGGAGAGCCGATCACGCTGAGCGTGTTCTGCAGGTTCGACGCGAAGCCGAACAGCAGCGCCGCGAGGGTCGCCTTGATCGGGTGCCACTGACCGAAGATCACTGCTGCCAGCGCGATGAATCCCATGCCGTTGGTCATCTCCTGTCCGAACGGGATGCCGTTCCCAACAGTGAACACCGTGCCTCCTGCGCCCGCGATCGCGCCTCCGAGGAGCACGTTCAGGAAGCGCGTGCGCCCCACGCGGATGCCGACCGTGTCCGCAGCCTGAGGGTGCTCGCCGACGGCACGAAGCCGCAGTCCCCACCGGGTGTGGAACATCGCGAAGTAGACCGCGAAGACCGCGACGTACACCGCATAGACGAGGATCGTCTGACGGAACAGCACGGGCCCGATCACCGGGATGTCCGCAAGCAGCGGGATCGGTATCCGGTCGAAGCGGGGCGGAGTGTTGAGAGTGGCCGCGTTCGGCTGCATGACCTGTGAATAGAGGAAGCTCGTGAGCCCGGCGATCAGCACGTTGAGCACGACGCCGACGATGATCTGGTCGACGACATAGACGATCGCGAACACAGCGAGCAGCGCGGCCACGAGCACACCCGTGATGATCGCCGCAAGAAGACCGAGGATCGGCTGCCCCGTGAGCGTGGCGATGAGCGCGGCGCTGAACGCGCCGCCGAGAAGCTGCGCTTCGATGGCGATGTTCACGACTCCGACGCGTTCGCCGATCACCCCGCCGAGCGCACCGAAGATGAGCGGTACCGCGAGGGCGAGCGATCCGGCGAGGAGCCCGGTCACGGGGATCGTCGCTCCTGCGGCCGCCCAGCACAGGAATCCGAAGACGCCGATGACGATGAACGCCGCGATGATCCATCGCGGCACGGAGGCGGACCGAGAGACGAAGTACGCGGCCGCCGCGGTCAGCAGCGCCATGAGGAGGATCGAGCCCCAGGCTCCGATGCCCACGCCGACGACCAACGACGGCAGGACGACCACGTCGCCCTCGGAGGACAGCCGGAACGTCGATTCCCCGGCCCGCGGCGCGAGCGTCGCCACGATGACGAGCAGCACCGTGAACACGGCGAGGGTGATGGGTGCCTTCCAGCTGCGGGTGAGTGGCGTCACGCCCGCGTCAGCGGCGAGCGCGGGGGGAACTCGCACCGCGTCGCTCATCGCTCTCCGCCTTCCGTGCCGGCAGCGACAGCCAATCGCGCCTTCATCCGCTTCTTCTCCTTCTTGCGCCGGTCGCGCTCGGGCGAGGGCAGACCGAAGATCGCCCGCACGAGCGGTGGCGCTGCGATGAACAGGACGATGAAGGACTGGACGACGAGCACGATCTCGAGGGGGATCTGCTCCGCCGCCTTCATCGTGAAGCTTCCCGCCTTGAACGCGCCGAACAGCAGGCCCGCTGCGAACGTCCCCCACGGCGTGGAGCGCCCGAGAAGCGCCACCGTGATGGCGTCGAAGCCGATGCCGGCGTCGACGCCGGACGCGAAGCCGTTCGTCGAGGTGCCGAGAACCTGGGCGACGCCGGCGATGCCGACGAGGGCACCCGACATGAGCATCGCGAGCACGTACATGCGCTTGACGTCGATCCCGGCCACTCGCGCAGCACTCGGGTTCTCCCCGACGGCCTTGAACTGGAATCCGAGGCTCGACCGGTTCAGGATCCACCACACGAGGACGGTGGCGGCGATGACGACGAGGAAGCCCGCATGCAGGTTGAACTGCGGCCCGAGCAGCGACGGGAAGATCGCGGTCTCCTTCATCGCGGGCGACTTGGGGTCACTGGACCCGGGCTTCTGCAGCAGACCCGGCGTCCGCAGCATCCAGGACACGAGGTGGAACGCGATGTAGTTGAGCATGATCGTGAGGATCACCTCGTGCGCCCCCGTGCGCGCCTTGATGAAGCCCGCGATTCCGCCCCAAAGCGCTCCGGCGACGATTCCGCCCAGGAGCGCCACGAGCGTGTGGATCCCCGCCGGCAGATCCAGGCCGAAGCCGATCCAGCCCGCTGCCGACGCGCCCATGAGCATCTGACCGCGCCCGCCGATGTTGAACATCCCGACGCGGAAGGCGAGCGCGACGCCCAGCCCGCCTGCGATCAGCGGCGTCGCGTAGGTGAGGGTCTCCGTGAGAGGTCGGATGGCGCGAACGAATCCGTCCGCCTCGTAGTTGAAGATCGCACCGCGGAAGAGCGCGGCGTACGCCCCGCCGACCGCCTCCCAGATCGCGGCGACGGTATCCGTCGGTCGCGCGAAGAAGTACCCGGAAGCGCGTTGGACGTCGGCGTCGGTGGCAGCGATCATGATGCCGCCGATCACGAACGAGAGCAGGATCGCGAGCACGATGATCGTGCCGTTCGCGCGCGCGATGCTCATCATTGCGACATGCCAGCGCGATGGCGATGTGGCCTGCTGCGCATCGGTCATGCTGCCGTTCCTCCCTGCGGGGCCGGCTCGCCCGCCATCATGAGTCCAAGCACGTCTCGAGGCGTGTCGCCCGGCACGATCCCGACGATGCGACCGCGGTACATCACCATGATGCGGTCGGCGAGCGCAGCGACCTCGTCGAGCTCAGTGGAGACCACCACAACGGGTACCCCCGCGTCGCGCGTCGCGACGATGCGCTTGTGGATGAACTCGATCGACCCCACGTCGACGCCGCGCGTCGGCTGCGCAGCGACCAGTAGTGAGAGGTCGCGGCTCATCTCGCGTGCGAGCACGACCTTCTGCTGGTTGCCGCCCGACAGGCTGCCGACGGGGGCGTCGATCCCGGGCGCCCGAACGTCGTACTCGGCGAATCGCTCCTTCGCGAACTCCTCCAGATAGGAGCGTCGGATCGCTCCACGCCGTACGAACGGCTCACCGTGAGCACGGTCGAGCATGAGGTTCTCGGCGATCGAGAACGCGCCGACGAGCCCGTCCTCCTTGCGGTCCTCGGGGACGAACCCCACGCCGGCATCGAGGATCTGCCGCACGGACCGACCCACGAGCTCGCGACCGTCCAGCCGGATGCTCCCGTGGACGCGCTCCTGGAGCCCGAGGAGGGCCTCCGTCAGCTCCGTCTGCCCGTTGCCCTGCACGCCCGCAACGGCGAGGATCTCCCCTGCTCGGACTTCGAACGAGGCACCGTCGACGACCTTGCTTCCCAGATCATCGACCACCGTGAGTCCGTCGACGATGAGGCGCGGTTCGCCGAGCCCGGGAGCGTCCTTGTGGACCGTGAGCTCGACAGCACGGCCCACCATCATCGCCGCAAGGTCCTGATTGCTCGCGCCCGGGTCGGCTTCGCCGACGACCTTGCCGAGACGGATGACGGTGATGCGGTCCGCGACTTCGCGCACCTCTCGGAGCTTGTGGGTGATGAAGACGATCGCAGCGCCCCCATCGCGCAGCTGCCGCATCGTGGCCATCAGCTCGTCCGTCTCCTGCGGGGTGAGGACGGCGGTCGGCTCGTCGAAGACGAGAACGCGGGCGTCCCGGGAGAGCGCCTTGATGATCTCGACCCGCTGCTGCACGCCGACAGGGAGATCCTCGACCACGGCATCGGGATCCACATCGAACCCGAATCGCGCCGAGATCTCGCGAACGCGCTCTCGAGCGGCGTCGATGTCGAGAATTCCGCCGGCCTTCGTCGCCTCGTGACCGAGCATGACGTTCTCGGCCACCGTGAAGACCGGGATGAGCATGAAGTGCTGATGCACCATGCCGATGCCGGCGCGCATCGCATCGCCGGGACCCTGGAAGGCCTGGGGCTGATCGTCGAGGAGGATGGTGCCCTCGTCGGCCTGGTAGAGGCCGTAGAGCACGTTCATGAGCGTTGACTTGCCTGCGCCGTTCTCGCCAAGCAGGCAGTGGATCTCTCCGGGCTGCACGACGAGGTCGATGTGATCGTTGGCTGTCAGGGCGCCGAACCGCTTCGTGATACCACGGAGTTCGAGCTTCATATGCCGATCCTAGTGAGAGGGCTGGACGTGCGAGTGCGGGGAGGTCGCACGCGACCTCCCCGCACTCGAAGGGATCACTCGGCGAGGTAGGACTCGACCGCGATGGACCCGTCGATGATCCCCGCGGAGATGTCATCGAGCTCGGCCTGCAGCCCCTCGGGGACCTTGTCCTCGAAGTCATGGAACGGGGCGAGCGAGACGCCGCCGTTCTCCAGCGTGCCGACATACGGGGTGGCGTCGAACTCGCCCGCGCCTGCCGCCTCGACCGTCTCCTGAACGGACACATCCATGCCCTTGCGGATGGAGGTCAGCAGGAGATCGGCGACCGACGGGTCGGACTCGTAGACGTCCGCGTCCACGCCGATGAGAGCGATCTCGCGACCCGAGTCGCGGATGACCGATGCGGCGCTCTGGTAGATCGGGCCGCCCACCGGCAGCAGCACGTCGACACCCTGGTCGACGATGCCCTGCGCGGCATTAACCGCGGCCTGGTCTGCGGCGAATCCTCCGGTGAACACGCCGTCGGAGCCGTCCCAGCCGACAACCTGGACGTCGCCGTCGTTCTGCTCGTTCCAGTACTCGACTCCCTGGCGGAAACCGTCCATGAAGATGGTGACCGTCGGGATGTTGGCGCCACCGAAGGTGCCCACCTTGCCGGCCTCGGAGTACGCGGCCGCCGCGTAACCGCCCAGGAACGCGGCCTGCGCGGTGTCGTAGACGAGAGGCTTGATGTTCGGCTGGTCCGTCTCTCCGTCGCCGTCGAGATCGATCATCTCGTCGATCGAGACGAAGTGGACGTCCGGGTTCGCCTCTGCGGCGTCGTTCGCGTCGGCGGCGAGCTTGAAGCCCACCGTCACGATGAGGTTGCAGTTCTGGTCGACGAGGCTCGACAGGTTGCCCGCGTACTCCGACTCGTCATTCGATTCGACCGTGATGGGCTCGACTCCGAGCGTCTCGCTGGCGGCCGTCAGGCCCTCGAAGCCGAGCTGGTTGAACGACTTGTCGTCGAATCCGCCCTCGTCGGAGATCATGCAGGGCAGGAAGTCGCTCTCGGCGCCGCCGCCGCTTCCGCCCGTGGTCTCCTCCGGCGCCGACCCGCATCCGGCGAGCAGCACCGCCGAAGCGGTGAGCGCGAGACCGCTGAGCGCAGCCTTCTTGGTGGTCTTCACACTGTCCTCCAGAGTGTGCGGGCCCCGAACCGACCCGGGGCCAATATGCTCACGCTAGTTCGCTCACACCGTGCGAAACGACGATCCGGGCGACCGCAACGCGATAGTTACAAACACGACGACGGGGCCCGGGGAACTCCCGGGCCCCGTCGCGGGCGAAGGTCAGCGGCCGCCCTTGAGGATGGCCTGCTTGACCTCGGCGATGGCCTTCGTGACCTCGATGCCACGCGGGCACGCCTCGGTGCAGTTGAAGGTCGTGCGGCAGCGCCACACGCCCTCCTTGTCGTTCAGGATGTCGAGGCGCACCTGCGCCTCGTCGTCGCGCGAGTCGAAGATGAAGCGGTGCGCGTTCACGATGGCGGCGGGCCCGAAGTACTGCCCGTCGGTCCAGAACACGGGGCACGACGAGGTGCACGCCGCGCAGAGGATGCACTTCGTGGTGTCGTCGAAGCGCTCGCGATCGGCGATCGACTGCACGCGCTCCTTGCCCTTGGCGGGCGCGCTGTTCGCCTGCAGGAACGGCTGGACGTCACGGTACGCCGCGAAGAACGGGTCCATGTCGACGACGAGGTCCTTCTCGAGCGGCAGGCCCTTGATCGCCTCGACGTAGATCGGCTTCGAGATGTCGAGGTCCTTGATGAGCGTCTTGCATGCGAGACGGTTGCGCCCGTTGATCCGCATGGCGTCCGACCCGCAGATGCCGTGCGCGCACGAACGGCGGAAGGTCAGCGAGCCGTCGACCTCCCACTTGATCTTGTGCAGCGCGTCGAGCACGCGATCGGTCGGGTACATCTCGACGTCGTAGTCGACCCAGCGGGGCTCGCTGTCGGTCTCCGGGTCGAAGCGCCGGACGATGAACGTGACGAGGTACGACTGGATGGCGGTCTCGGCGGCGGGCGCCTCTGCGACGGTCGACATCAGTACTTCCTCTCCATCGGCGGGTAGTTGAACTCGCCCTTCTCGTTCTTGGTGAACACGACGGGCTTCCAGTCGAGCTTGATGTGGTCCTCCGGGTCCGGCGAGTGCGGGTCGCCGGTCAGATAGGCCATCGTGTGCTTCATGAAGTTCTCGTCGTCGCGGTCGGGGTAGTCCTCGCGCATGTGGCCGCCGCGGCTCTCCTTGCGGTTGCGGGCGGCGTAGGCCACGATCTCCGCGAGGTCGAGCAGGAAGCCCAGCTCGATCGCCTCGAGCAGGTCGGTGTTGAACCGCTTGCCCTTGTCGTCGACGTAGATGTTCTTGTAGCGCTCGCGCAGGTCGTGGATGGTGCCCATGACGTTCGTCAGGGTCTCCTCGGTGCGGAACACCTGCGCGTTCGCGTCCATCTGCTCCTGCAGCGTGCGGCGGATGTCGGCGATGCGCTCGGTGCCGTTGGCGGTGCGGATGCGCTCGACGAGCTCGCGCACCTCCTTGGCCGGGTCCTCGGGCAGCGGGACGAGCTCGCCGGTCTTCACGTACTCGACCGCATGGCGGCCCGCTCGCTTGCCGAAGACGTTGATGTCGAGCAGCGAGTTCGTGCCGAGTCGGTTCGCGCCGTGGACCGACACGCACGCGCACTCCCCCGCCGCGTACAGGCCGGGGACGACGGTCGTATTGTCGGCGAGCACCTGCGCATCGTTGTTCGTCGGGATGCCGCCCATCGCGTAGTGCGCGGTCGGCATGACGGGCACGGGCTCGACGACGGGGTCGACGCCGAGGTATGTGCGCGCGAACTCCGTGATGTCGGGCAGCTTCGTCTCGAGCACCTCGGCGCCCAGGTGGGTGCAGTCGAGGTAGACGTAGTCCTTGTTGGGTCCGGCGCCGCGGCCCTCGAGGACCTCCTTGACCATGCAGCGGGCGACGATGTCGCGCGGGGCGAGGTCCTTGATCGTCGGCGCGTAGCGCTCCATGAACCGCTCGCCCGAGGCGTTCCGGAGGATGGCTCCCTCGCCGCGCGCGCCCTCGGTCAGCAGGATGCCGAGGCCGGCGAGGCCGGTCGGGTGGAACTGGAAGAACTCGATGTCCTCGAGCGGCAGGCCCTTGCGCCACACGATGCCGACGCCGTCGCCCGTGAGGGTGTGCGCGTTCGACGTCGTCTTGAAGACCTTGCCGAAGCCGCCCGTCGCGAAGATGACGGCCTTGGAGTGGAAGACGTGGAGGTCGCCCGTGGCGAGCTCGTAGGCGACGACGCCCGCGATCTTCGTCGTGCCGTCCGCGTCCTTCACGGTGATGAGGTCGAGCGCGTAGAACTCGTTGAAGAAGTTGATGCCGAGCTTGACGCAGTTCTGGAACAGCGTCTGCAGGATCATGTGGCCCGTGCGGTCGGCCGCGTAGCACGCGCGGCGCACGGGGTTCTTGCCGTGCTCGGCCGTGTGACCGCCGAAGCGACGCTGGTCGATCTTGCCGTCGGGTGTGCGGTTGAACGGCAGGCCCATGTTCTCGAGGTCGATGACGGCGTCGATCGCCTCCTTGGCGAGGATCTCCGCGGCGTCCTGGTCGACGAGGTAGTCGCCGCCCTTCACCGTGTCGAACGTGTGCCACTCCCAGGAGTCCTCCTCCACGTTCGCGAGGGCTGCGGCCATGCCGCCCTGCGCGGCTCCCGTGTGGGAGCGCGTGGGGTACAGCTTCGTGATCACGGCGGTTTTCGCGCCCGGGCCGGCCTCGATGGCCGCGCGCATGCCGGCGCCGCCGGCGCCGACGATCACGATGTCGAACTCGTGGTAGTACACGCCGTCCTTGAGCACGGCGTCGGTGTGCTGTGTCGTCACGTCTCTTCCGTCAATCCCTGTCAGTTGGCCGCAGCCTGGCAGACCTCGAACAGCGCGCTGTCGGGGTTCTCGAACGCGCCGAACACGCCGGCGCACGGGTCGAAGGTGAACACCACGAGCGTGCCGAGCACGATCATGAGCGCGGCGACGATGCCGATGACCCACACGAGCGCGGTGCGCACGGTCTTGCCCTGCACGTAGTCGTTGACGATCGTGCGCATGCCGTTAGCGCCGTGGATGAACGCGAGCCAGAGCATGAGCACGTCCCACCACTGCCAGAACGGCGACGCGAACTTGCCCGCGACGAACGCGAAGTTCAGCGCGTGGACGCCGCCCTCCGGCAGCACGAGGTTCACGAGCAGGTGGCCGAAGATGAGCACGACGAGCAGGACGCCCGACACGCGCATGTAGAGCCATCCCCACTTCTCGAGGTTGACACCGCGGCTGGCGGGCCGCTGCGGGGAGCGGGGTGCGGCGAGGTCTGCGGCGGTCATCAGTGTCCTCCTCCGAAGTCGCCGAACACGTTCATGAGCTGACGCGGGACGAAGCCGGCCATGACCACGGCCCAGACGCCGAGGACTCCCCAGAAGAGCTGGCGCTGGTACTTCGCGCCCTTCGACCAGAAGTCGACGAGGATGATGCGCAGCCCGTTGAACGCGTGGAACGCGATCGCGCCGACGAGCGCGATCTCGCCGATGCCCATGATCGGGTGCTGATACGTGCCGATCACCGCGTTGTACGCCTCCGGCGAGACGCGGATGAGCGCGGTGTCGAGCACGTGCACGAGAAGGAAGAAGAAGATGGCGATGCCGGTGATGCGGTGCAGCACCCACGACCACATGCCCTCGCGGCCGCGGTACAGGGTGCCCCTCGGTGTTCTCGACGTCGTCTCCGACACCCGGGGCGTCGGTCGCGCGGTAGCGGACAAGATCGTCCTCCTGCTCTCAGGGCCTGCGAGGCGGCTCGTGGACCTGCCGCCGATCGCCCTTCAGGCTACTCCCAGGGGCGCCGAAGCGGCCATTGAGGATCGCCTAACTATCTCGACGTCGAGAGGTCAGGGCACCCTTACTCCGCGTGATTCCGCGCCTCCCGGGGTTCGGAGGCGACGCCTTGTAGCCTGGTGCTCATGCCAGAACCGATCAAGGACTTCTTCGCCGTCATCCCCGCAGGCGGGGTGGGCTCGAGGCTGTGGCCGCTGTCCCGCGCGGAGACGCCCAAGTTCCTCCACGATCTGACCGGTTCCGGCCGCTCGCTGCTCCAGGAGACATGGGATCGGCTCCTGCCGCTGGCCGACCGCGAGCACATCGCCGTGGTGACCGGGCGCGCGCACGGGCCGAAGGTCGAGAACACGCTCCCCGACATGCCCGAGCACAACGTCTTCGTGGAAGCCGACCCGCGCGAGTCGGCCGCCGCGATCGGCCTGGCCGCGGCCATCCTGCACCGCCGCAATCCCGACGTCATCATCGGCTCGTTCGCGGCCGACCACGTCATCAAGCGGCAGCGGGTGTTCGAGTTCACGGTGCGCCAGGCGGTCGCCGTGGCGCGCGAGGGCTACATCTGCACGATCGGCATCCAGCCGTCCGAGCCCGCCGTGGGCTTCGGGTACATCAAGACCGGCGGCGAGCTCGTCATCGACGACGCGCCGCTGGCCGCCATGGTCGACGCGTTCGTCGAGAAGCCCGACCTCGAGACCGCCCGCCGCTACTACGCCGACCGCTCGTTCCTCTGGAACGCCGGCATGTTCATCTCGCGCGCCGACGTCATCCTCGACGAGCTCAAGGCGAACGAGCCCGAGCTGCACGCGGGCCTCGTCGAGATCGCGGATGCGTGGGATGACCCCGCGCGCAAGGACGAGACCGTCGCACGCGTCTGGCCGACCCTCAAGAAGATCGCGATCGACTACGCCGTCGCGGAGCCCGCGGCCGCGAAGGGGCGCCTCGCCGTCGTCCCCGGCCAGTTCGACTGGGATGACGTCGGCGACTTCGCGAGCCTGTCGAACCTCATCTCCGACGGCGACGGCGAGCGGATGAGCGTGCTCGGGCCGAACGACAAGGTGATCGTCGACGAGTCCACGGGTCTCATCGTGTCGCAGACCAACCGCGTCATCGCGGTCATCGGCGTCGAGAACCTCATCGTCGTCGACACCGACGACGCCCTTCTCGTCACGACGAACGAGCACGCGCAGCGCGTCAAGGGCGTCGTGGGCCGCCTGCATGAGGGCGGCCGCGACAGCGTCCTCTAGAGCCGCCCCCGGTCGTTGAGCGAGCGCCAGCGAGTCGAAACGTCCGACCCCCTCGGTAGGGTCGAGATCATGTCTCGAACGATCCGCGTCGCCACAGTCAACGTCAACGGAATCCGCGCAGCCGCCCGCAAGGGGATGGCCGGATGGCTGGATGCTGCCGACGTCGACATCCTCACACTGCAGGAGGTGCGCGGCGAGCGCGAGCACCTCGACGCGGCGCTGCCCGGATGGCACATCCTCGAGGACAAGGCCCTCCAGAAGGGGCGCGCGGGCGTCGCGATCGCGAGCCGCCTCGAGCCGACGGCGTCGAGCATCGCCCTGGGCGACGACGCGCTCGAGTCGAACGGGCGCTGGCTCGAGGCCGACTTCGAGGTGGAGGGTCACAAGCTCACGGTGGTCAGCGCGTACGTGTTCACGGGCGAGGCCGACACTCCCAAGCAGGAGCAGAAGTGGGCATTCCTCGACGCGATGGACCTCCGGCTTCCCGAGCTCGCCGCCGACGGCGCGCTCGCGGTCGTGACGGGCGACCTCAACGTCGGCCACCGCGAGCTCGACATCAAGAACTGGAAGGGCAACCTCAAGAAGGCGGGCTTCCTGCCGCGTGAGCGCGCCTACTTCGACCGCTGGCTCGGCGCCGAGGGCGAGACCGTCGACTGCGCGGACGGCACAACCGGCACGGGCCTCGGCTGGGTCGACATCGGGCGCCGCTTCCACGGCGAGGTGCCGGGCCCCTACACCTGGTGGTCGCAGCGCGGTCAGGCGTTCGACAACGACGCCGGATGGCGCATCGACTACCAGCTCGCGACGCCGCCGCTCGCGGAGCGCGTCAGCACGTACCGCGTCGATCGTCACGCGTCGTACGCCGAGCGCTGGACGGATCACGCCCCGGTCGTCGTGGACTACGCGTTCTGACCGCTCACGCAGAGGGCGCCTCGGATTCCGAGGCGCCCTCTGCGTGTCTCCGCCTCGTGGCTCAGCGGCGCAGGAGATCGATCAGCGCGGCCTTCGTCAGGCGCGAGTAGCCCGAGAGGCCCGCCTCCCGAGCACGAGCCCGCAGGGCCGGGACCGTGAGGCCGGCCAGCTCGTCCGACGCGGGCTCCGGTGCGGCGGAACGGCGCGCACGCCGTGGAGCGGGCGCGGCGGGCGCCGCGGCGATCTCCTCCACGATCCGCTCGATCGGCGCGATCGCCGGCGGTCGCACGACCGTGCGCTTGGCCGCGTCCGCTGCGCGCTTCTCCTTCTCGGTCGCCTTCCTGCGGTCGCCCTTCGCGCCATCCGCGCGCTTCGCGTCCTTCTTCTTCGCGGCGTCCTTCGCGGCGGGCTTCGCGTCCTTCTTCTTCGCGGTGTTCTTCTTCGCCGCGTCCTTCTTCGCCGCGGGCTTCGCGTCCTTCTTCGCGGCAGGCTTCGCGGTGTCCTTCCTCTTCGCCGCGGGCTTCTCCGCGGCCGCCTTCTCCTCGGCCTTCCGGACCGCGGCCTCGGTGGCGGAGCGCAGCGCCGCTGCGGCCTCCTCGGCCCGGCGCGCCGTGCGCTTGGGCGCCTTCGATGCGCTCTTGGCCGAGGTCCCGGCGATCTCGGCCGCATCGGCGATGAGGGGCTCGAGGCGCTGCGCGGCCTTCTTCGGGAGCCGCTTCGCGGCCTTCTTCGCGGTCGAGACCGCCTTCGCGGCTTCCTGGAGGGCCTTGTGCGCTGCGCGTTCGCGCTCGGGTGTCTTCGCCATCCCTGCATGGTAGAGCTCCGTGAGAGGCCGCGCCGGTCAGGCCGTCGGCCGTCCTCGGCATTCGTCCAGGCGCGTTCACCGTCCGTTCACCTGCGCACCGCAGTCTCTTCACCGGGCACTCCTAGCGTCACGACGTGCCCTGCGACCCGGCGGGGCTGTCCCTGACACTGAACCGAATGAGGATTCACAGTGAAGATCACTCGTCTTTCGAGCCTGGCGGCCGTGGGCGCCATCGCCGCCCTCACTCTCGCGGGCTGCGCCGCGAACGAGGGTGGAGCCACCCCCGAGACGGAGGGCAGCACCGGCGGCGACAGCGCGCTCAGCGGCACGATCGACGCGACGGGCGCCTCGTCGCAGACCGCCGCGCAGGAGGCCTGGGTCGCCGCGTTCCAGACCGCCAACCCCGACGTCACCGTGAACTACGAGCCCACGGGCTCGGGCACGGGTCGTGAGAACTTCCTCTCCGGCGCGAGCGCCTTCATCGGCTCCGACCGCGCGTTCGACGACGACGAGGTCGCCGCAGGCGGCTTCGGCGCCTGCATGACCGACGACATCGTCGAGGTCCCGCTCTACATCTCGCCGGTCGCCGTCGCCTTCAACCTCGAGGGCATCGACACGCTCAACCTCGACGCCGCGACGATCGCCGGCATCTTCAAGGGCGAGATCACGAACTGGAACGACGACGCGATCGCCGCGACGAACCCCGACGTCGAGCTGCCCGACCTCGCGATCACGCCCGTTCACCGCTCCGACCCCTCGGGCACGCAGGAGACCTTCACGACGTACCTCCAGGCGACCGCTCCGGACGTGTGGACCGACGAGCCCTCGGACGAGTGGCCGCTCGAGGGCGGCGAGGCCGCACAGGGCACGTCCGGCGTGATCCAGGCGATCAGCGGCGGCAACGGCACGATCGGCTTCGCCGACGCGTCGCAGGTCGGCGACCTCGGCCAGGTCCACGTCGAGGTCGACGGGGAGTTCGTCGCCTACTCGGCGGAGGCCGCCTCGCTCCTCGTCGAGAACTCGCCGCTGGTCGAGGGCCGCGGCGAGGCCGACCTGGTCTTCGACGTCGACCCGGCTTCGGCCACCGACGGCGCGTACCCGATCGCTCTCGTGAGCTACCTCATCGCGTGCGAGCAGTACGAGGACAAGGAGCAGGCCGCTCTCATCAAGGCGTACCTCGAGTACATCGCGAGCGCCGAGGGCCAGGAGGCCGCTGCCGAGAACGCGGGCAGCGCGCCGATCTCCGACGGCCTCCGCGAGCAGGTGCTCGCGGCCATCGACCTCATCCAGGTCGACTGACACAACCTCACGGCGGACAGCTGAGCGACGGTGCCCTCGCGCCCTTGTCCGAGGAAGGATTCCTCGGCAGGATGCGAGGGCACTGTCGCGAAGCCCCGCAGACGACGACCCCCACGATGACCCGAGGACTGGGAGCACATGAGCATCTCTGAGAAGACGGCGGAGGAAGCGCCGCCGGCAGCGCCCGCGCCGGGCGAGCCCATCAAGGCGAAGCAGCGGCTCGGAGACCGGATCTTCTCCGGCACGGCCCTCGGCGCCGGACTGATCATCCTCATTGTGCTCGCCGCGGTCGCGCTCTTCCTGATCGTCCAGAGCATCCCCGCCTTCGAGGCGGACACCACCGACAACCACATGCTGCGCGGCCAGTCGTTCTGGTCCTACGTGTGGCCTCTGATCTTCGGCACCGTCTGGTCGTCGCTGATCGCGCTCATCGTGGCCGCGCCGATCGCCATCGGCATCGCGCTCTTCATCTCGCACTACGCGCCTCGACGACTGGCCGCCGTCCTCGGCTACATCATCGATCTCCTGGCCGCGGTGCCCTCCGTGGTCTTCGGTCTGTGGGGCGGCCTCGTCTTCGCGCCCATGCTCGTCGGCCTCTTCGCGTGGCTCAACGAGAACCTCGGCTGGATCCCGCTCTTCTCGGGCCAGGTGTCCCCGACGGGGCGCACCATCCTCACCGCCTCCCTCGTGCTCGCCGTGATGATCATCCCGATCATGACCGCCATCTCGCGCGAGGTGTTCCTGCAGACGCCGAAGCTCCACGAGGAGGCCGCGCTCGCGCTGGGCGCCACCCGCTGGGAGATGGTGCGGATGGCCGTGCTCCCCTTCGCGCGCGGCGGCATGGTGTCGGCGGCGATGCTCGGTCTGGGGCGCGCCCTCGGCGAGACGATGGCCGTGACGATGGTCCTGTCGGCCTCCGGCGCGATCACGTTCGAGCTGCTCACCTCGACGAACCCGACCCCCATCCCGGCGAACATCGCCCTCCGCTTCCCGGAGGCGCACGACTCGGGCGTCAACACGCTCATCGCGACGGGCCTCATCCTCTTCATCGTGACCTTCGCGGTCAACGCGTTCGCGCGCTGGATCGTCGCGCGCCGCGCCGAGTTCTCGGGAGCCAACTGACATGGCCGCCATCGCCGCCCCCGCGCAGAGCGCGCGCCTGACCTCTGGACGCCTTCCGGGCTGGGCCCCGTGGGCCCTTCTCGTCGGCTGCTTCGTCGCCTCCTCCATCGTCTTCGGCATCATCGCCGCCGGCGGCGAGCTGGCCGACTTCAACATCGCCGGTGCGCTCATCGTCGGCATGATCCTCTACATCCTGCTCATCGCGGTCACGTCGTCGATCGCCGAGAGCAGCCGCAAGGCCGTCGACCGGGTGATGACGGCGCTCGTGTCGACCGCGTTCGTGATCGCGCTCCTCCCGCTCGTCTCGCTCCTCTGGACGGTCGTCGTCAACGGCATCCAGCGCTTCGACGCCGAGTTCTTCTCGTACTCGATGCGCAACATCGTCGGCGAGGGCGGCGGCATCGTGCACGCCATCTGGGGCACGATCCTCATCACGCTCATGGCGACCCTGATCGCGGTGCCGATCGGCCTGATGACGTCGATCTACCTCGTCGAGTACGGCCGCGGCAAGCTCGCGCGGGCGATCACCTTCTTCGTCGACGTCATGACGGGCATCCCGTCGATCGTCGCCGGTCTGTTCATCTACTCGGTGTTCGCGCTCTTCATCCGCCCGGGCATCTCGATGGGCTTCATGGGCGCACTCGCCCTCGCGGTGCTCATGATCCCGGTCGTCGTCCGCGGAAGCGAGGAGCTCCTCCGCATCGTCCCGAACGAGCTGCGCGAGGCCTCGTACGCGCTCGGCGTGCCGAAGTGGCTCACGATCGTGAAGGTCGTCCTCCCCACGTCGATCGCCGGCATCACGACGACGATCATGCTCGCGATCGCGCGCGTCATCGGCGAGACCGCACCGCTCCTCCTCACGGCGGGGTACACGCTCAGCCTCAACACCAACCTGTTCGACGGGCAGATGATGACGCTGCCGGTGTTCGCGTACAACCAGTACATGAACCAGGGCACGAGCCCCGACGCCGCGGTCGCGCGCGCGTGGGCGGCCGCCCTCACCCTCATCCTCATCGTCATGCTGCTCAACCTCGTCGCGCGCCTCATCGCGAAGGTCTTCGCCCCGAAGACCGCGGGCCGCTGAGCCGAGACTTCTCCGACCACAACGAAGGAACCCCCGTGTCCAAGAGCATCGAAGTCAACGACCTCAACGTCTACTACGGCGACTTCCTCGCCGTCGAGGGCGTCTCGATCGACATCCAGCCCCGCACCGTGACGGCGTTCATCGGCCCGTCGGGCTGCGGCAAGTCCACCTTCCTCCGCACGCTCAACCGCATGCACGAGGTCATCCCTGGTGCGTCCGTCAAGGGCCAGGTGCTCGTCGACGGCCAGGACCTCTACGGCCCGGGTGTCGACCCCGTGCTCGTCCGCCGCCAGGTCGGCATGGTCTTCCAGCGCCCGAACCCCTTCCCCACGATGTCGATCCGCGAGAACGTGCTCGCGGGCGTCAAGCTCAACAACAAGCGCATCTCGAAGAGCGACGCCGACGCCCTCGTCGAGAAGTCGCTCACGGGCGCGAACCTCTGGAACGAGGTCAAGGACCGCCTCGACAAGCCCGGGTCGGGCCTCTCGGGCGGTCAGCAGCAGCGTCTGTGCATCGCGCGCGCCATCGCGGTCTCGCCCGACATCATCCTCATGGACGAGCCCTGCTCGGCCCTCGACCCGATCTCGACCTTCGCGATCGAGGAGCTCATCAGCGAGCTGAAGAACGACTACACGGTCGTCATCGTCACGCACAACATGCAGCAGGCGTCGCGCGTGAGCGACAAGACCGCGTTCTTCAACATCGCGGGCACCGGCAAGCCCGGCAAGCTCATCGAGTACGACGACACCACGAAGATCTTCACGACGCCCCAGGTGCAGGCGACGGAGGACTACGTCTCGGGTCGCTTCGGCTGAACCGCCCCGTGCCCGAAGGGCCGGTCTCGCTTCCGCGGGGCCGGCCCTTCTGCATGCGGACGGGCGGATGGCGGCGGGCCGCTGTGCGCGCACACCGCCCGGCACGCCCGCGCCGGCCGCGGCGCCTGCGTGTGGCTCGCCCGTGCGCGGAATCGGACCCCTGGGGCTGGTGTGCGCGTGTCAGCCCCAGCCGACACCATCCGCCCCACCGATCCGAATCGGCGCACGCCCCGCGCCGCCCGCGCCCCGCGCCGCCCGTGCGCGGAATCGGACCCCCGGGGCTGGTGTGCCCGTGTCCGCCCCAGCCGACGCCATCCGCCCCACCGATCCGAATCCGGAGACGCCCTCGCCCCGCCGCCCGTCCGCGGAATCGGACCCCCGGGGCTGGTGTGCGCGTGTCCGCCCCAGCCGACACCATCCGCCCCACCGATCCGAATCGGCGCACGCCCCGGCGGATGGATGGCCGCTGCGAGCGGGCAGGGAACGCCGCGCCAGGGCGCAACGGGCAGGGAACGTCGCGCAAGGGCCCAGCCAGGGAGGGAACGTCGCAGCAGGGCCCCGGCAGGCCCAGCCAGCCCGGCACGCCCGAGGGTCGCCGCGTGCTGAATGCCCCATGGGAATACCCGACAGGGGGTGCCCGTTAGACTGTGATGGCCGGGCCGCAGTAACCCCGGGCTCCAAATTCTGCCGCTGCGAGCGGCCTTCCGCCGAGAGGCGTTTTCTGCGGCTCGGCCTTTTTCATGCCCCGGTCACTCGAGGGCATCCCGACGCCACAGGCGCGCCGCCGCCGCGAGATCGGCGGCGAAGGCCGACAGGCGCAGTGCCCGCGTCGTGAGGGCGGATGACCGCTCCGGCTCGGTCGGCTCGTAGTCGTCGGCGAGGTGCGTCGCTCCGGACGCGACAACGCGGCAGTACGCTGCCGTGCGATCGAGCGCGACGGCGTAATCGCCCGTGAAGGCGCCGTGCAGGATGGTGTCGATGAGGCGCACGAGCTCCTGCGGCCCCGCCGGCGTCGGCGCCCCGGCGATCACCGGATCGGCCGAGTGCAGCTCGACCCTTCCGCGCTCGTACAGCAGCGATGCCGTGTGCGGGTCGTCGTGGATCGAGAGCTGGACGAGGTAGAGGCGCCAGAGCGAGCCGGGCAGCGAGCGCGCGGGCGACTGCGACCACAGCTCGGCGATGTCGTCGATGCCGTGGTGCGCGGTGAACGAGATCAGCCGCTCGACGACATCCGCGTCGGCCTCCTCACGCACGCGCGAGAGCAGCGCGACGGCCGTCGCGTGCGCCGCGCGCGAGACCTCGGCCGGGTCGCTCCCCGCGAACAGCCGGTCGAACATCTCCGAGGGCCGGCGCACCGGCTTGCTGAACTCCGCACTCATCCCGAAAAGGCTACGCCCGGGTCGCGCCCCGGTCTCCGGGGCGACGCACATGCCGGACGGATAGGCTTCCCCCCGTCAGCGCGGCGCGGAGTAGCGCGCGGCGATCTCCTGCAGGAACGCCCCGCCGAGGCGCTCGACGTCGTCGAAGGTGAGCGTGAGATGCTCGCCGATCGCGTTGCCGAGCACGGCGCGCGAGCGGTCGTAGACGATCGGCGGATGCTCGCGCAGCACGCCGTCCGACATGATCGCCTCGACGACGAGCGAGACCTCGGTGAGCGGGTTGGTGTCCTCGCCGGCGACGCTGCGCAGCCGGTGCACGAACCAGCGGTCGAGCGCGAGGAGGATGCCCTCCGACGCGCGGCGCTCGCCGATCGTGTGGACGTCGCGGGCGGCCTGGAGCGTCTCCTCGAACCACTCGCGCGCGTACGCCTGCTCTTCGTCGGTGAAGGTGCGTCTGTCGAGCATGGCCCGAAGCTACCACCGGGTCCGCGTAAAGTGGTCTCGGGCCTATAGCTCAGTCGGTAGAGCAGCGGACTTTTAATCCGTAGGTCGAGGGTTCGAGCCCCTCTGGGCCCACCAGACGTCGCCTCGCGACGCCGCACTCGCCTCACCCGAGCGAGAATCCGCCGTCGCTCGTGAGCACCTGCCCGACGATCCACGCCCCCTCGTCGGTGGCGAGCCATCCGATGAGGCGCGCGGGATCATCCGGCCGCCCGAAGCGGCCGAACGCGGTGCGCGCGAGCGCCTCCTCGATGCCGCTCAGGTCGCGGTCCGTCGAGTCGGCGTCGAGGTACCCCGTGTTCACGGGCCCCGGGTTGACCGTGTTCAGCACGATCCCCACGTCGAGGAGCTCGGCCGCGGCCGTCGCCGTGATGCCCGCGAGCGCGGCCTTGCTCGTCGCGTACGCCACCTCACCGCGCATGGCGCCGTGGATCTGGCCCGAGGTCATCCAGAACACCCGCCCGGTCGGCTCCGGGAAGGGGCCCCGCCGACCCACGTGGTCGCCCGGGCGCAGCGCGGCGTCCGGCGTCACACCCGAGATGCGACGTGCGTACTCGGCGGTGAGCAGCAGCACCGAGCGCGCGTTCGCCTGCCAGTGCTCGTCGAGGCGCTCCGCGGTCATGTCGAGCAGGCTCCCGTCGCCGCCGCTGCGCGCGTGATTGCAGACGAGGATGTCGACACCGCCGGTGAGCGCGAAGGCGTCG
Organism: Microbacterium sp. KNMS; assembly: GCF_053851835.1. Classification (NCBI taxonomy): domain Bacteria; kingdom Bacillati; phylum Actinomycetota; class Actinomycetes; order Micrococcales; family Microbacteriaceae; genus Microbacterium; species Microbacterium sp. KNMS. Next base: position 21,578 of record NZ_JBSQBP010000015.1, on the reverse strand, counting down.
TCGAGCAGGGCAGGGATCTCCGCGGGGTCGCGCAGGTCGGCTGCGCGGTCGCCGAGGCGCGCGCCCGGAGCGAGATGGCCGCGCAGCTGCTCCGTGAGCGCCTCGATGTCGTCCCCTCCCCAGGGCTGGTCGACGTCGTGCGCGCGGAAGTGGTGGATGAAGACGCTCGCGCCGAGTGCGGCGAGACGCGCGGCGACGGCGAATCCGATGCCGCGTCGTCGCGAGACGCCGGTGACGAGGGCGGTCTTGCCGGACAGAGGGAGTGCAGGCATGCAGGAGGTCCTTCCGAGATGCGCAGACGCGCGAGATCAGGGGGCGGAAGCGGCTCACCGGCATTGCATGACGCCCATGCTAGTCGGACCGCAGCCCGCGACGGCTACCCTCGTCCTCGATGGGCGACACGTTCACGAAGACACGACGCGACGGCGACGACCTGCTCGGCGAGGCGGCCGGGCTCCGATGGCTCGCGGAGGCGGATGGCGGTGCGCGCGTCGCGCGGGTCGTCTCCGCCGACCGCGATCGGCTCGTGCTCGAGCGGATCGACGAGGCCGCGCCGTCCGCGGAGGCGGCGCGCGCGTTCGGCCGCGCGCTGGCGCGCACGCACGCGGCGGGCGCGGCCTGGTGGGGCTGCCCTCCCCCGGATCACTCGGGCGCAGACAGCATGGGCCGTTCGCGCACGCCGCTCGTCGTGGACGCCGCGGAGGCCGCCGGCACGTGGGGCGCCTTCTACGCCGAGCACCGGATCGAGGTCTTCGCGCGGCGCCTGAGGGACGACGGCGTGATCGACGCCGACCACGCCGCCGTGTTCGAGCGGCTGGCGTCGCGCCTGCGTGACGGCGCCCTCGACCATCCGCAGCCCGCGCTCGTGCGCGCGGCGGGCCATCCCGTCGCGCGCGTCCACGGGGACATGTGGGCGGGGAACGTCCTCTACGCCGACGACCCGTCGGGCGCCGCGCTCATCGACCCGATGGCGCACGGCGGCCATGCCGAGACCGACCTCGCGACGCTCTCGGTCTTCGGCTTCCCGCATCTCGAGGACGTGTACGCGGGCTACGACGACGCCTCCCCGCTCGCGGACGGATGGCGCGAGCGCATCGGGCTGCTTCAGCTCGGGATCGTCATCATGCATGCGCACCTCTTCCGCGGCGGCTACACGGCATCCGCGCTGCGACTGGCCCGCGCGTACGTCTGAGGCCGCCGTTACGCTGGCCGTCATGGCGGACAAGATCGACCTCCGGAAGACCCTCGACGCCTACCGCGCGCGACAGGGCGAGTTCCGGATCGTCGATCTCGAGCCCGCCCGATACCTCATGGTCGACGGACACGGCGATCCGAACACATCCCCCGCGTTCGCGGAGGCGATCGAGACCCTGTACCCCGTCGCCTACGCGCTGAAGTTCGCCAGCAAGCAGGAGCTCCAACGCGACTACGTCGTCCCGCCGCTCGAGGGCCTCTGGAGCGCCGACGACATGGCGAGCTTCACGACGGCCCGCGACAAGTCCGCGTGGAACTGGACCCTGGTCATGCGCACACCCGACTGGATCGACGCCGGCCTCGTCGACGCCGCCATCGGGAAGGCGGCGGCGAAGAACCCGCCCCGACTCGCGGAGCTGCGCTGGGAGCTGCTCGACGAGGGGCGGGCCGTCCAGACGCTGCACGTGGGCTCCTTCGACGACGAAGGGCCCGTCCTCGAGCGGATGCACGATGCGTTCATCCCGCAGCACGGCCTGCGGATGACGGGACGCCATCACGAGATCTACCTCAGCGACTTCCGCAGGGTCCCGCCCGAGCGACGGCGGACCATCCTGCGGCAGCCCGTGGAGGCCGCCTGAGATTCAGACGATCTCGGCTCCCGCGTGCGCGAGCTCGGCGAGCGCCGCCTCCGACGACTCGGCGCCGACCCCCGCGATGAGCCCGGTGAGGACGCGGACGTGCTGTCCGTGCGCGATCGCGTCGAGCGCGGACGCACGGACGCAGTGATCGGTCGCGATGCCGACGACGTCGACAGCCTCGATCCCGCGCGCATCGAGGATGCGGCCGACGGTCTCGCCGTCATCCGTCTGACCCTCGAACATCGAGTAGGCGGGGCGTCCCTGGCCCTTCTTCACATGGTGTGTGACCGAGGCGGTGTCGAGCCCGGGATCGTAGTCGGCCCCTGGCGTGCCCGCGACGCAGTGCACGGGCCACGTGTCGACGAAATCGGGATCGGCGCCCACGGCGAAGTGCCCGCCGTTGTCGCCATCGGCATCGTGCCAGTCGCGCGAGGCGATGATCGCCGCGTACTCCCCCGCATGCTCGGCGAGGTGCCGCGTGATCCCCTCGGCCACGGCGTCGCCGCCCGCGACCGCGAGCGCACCGCCCTCGGTGAAGTCGTTCTGCACGTCGACGATGAGAAGCGCCCTGCTCATGGTCCGAGCGTACGCCTCCCCCGGATCGACGTCAGGCGTCCAGGTTCCCCGAGAAGGGCGCGAGCGAATCCCGGATGCTCGCGAGCTGCGCGGCGTCGAGGCCGACGCGCGCCATGATCTGCTCGGGAACGGCGAGCGCCTGCTCGCGCAGGGCGGCGCCCTCCTCCGTGAGCCCGATCGCGAGCCGCCGCTCGTCATCCGGTCGGCGCTCGCGACGGACAAGGCCCTGGGCCTCGAGACGCTTCACGAGGGGCGACGCGGTCGCGGGCTCGAGCGCGAGCTCCGCCGACAGCTCACGGAGTGTGCGCGGGGCCTCCTCCCACAGGGCGAGCATCACGAGGTACTGCGGATGCGTCAGCCCGAGGGGCTCGAGCACGGGCCGGTAGATCGACACGACGTTGCGCGCGGCCGTCACGATCGCGAAGCACAGTTGGTTCTCGAGCTTCAGCAGGTCCTCGCGATGGTCCGTCACCCGACTACCCTATCGAGGTCTATTCGTTAGTACACTAATTACATGCACGCACGCGTCGAGCGAACACCCCTCCGCACCCGCATCCGCGAGGCGGGTGGCTTCTACCAGTGGTTCAACACCACCCTGATCAGCCTGGCCGGCCCCGCGCAGGTGGGTGAGGGAAAGGGCACGCCCTGTCATCGCTGCGGCGCGCACAAGGTCGACCACGCCCTCGTGGACGGCGAGCTGCGCTGCCCCTGAGCGCGGCTCAGCGCATCGCCACGAGGATCAGCTGCACGATCGTCGACACGGCCCCGAGGCCCCCGAACGCGATCGCGCCCCAGCCGAGGAATCGGGGCAGCGGCGAGTGCTGGTGGAGTCGCACGGATCCCGGGCGCTGCGGATTCGTGAAGACGTCGACCTCGTCGGCATCGCCGGCGGCCGCGCGCAGCTCGGGCGTGAGCGGCGCCTCCCCGACAGTGTGACCCACCGTGAACCAGCGCAGGATCGGCGGCTCCTGCTCCGACAGCACGAACGCCCGAACGGGGACCCACGTGCCGTCCGCGAGGCGCGCGATGATCGCGATGAGACCGAGGACGAGCGCCGCACCGAAGCCGATCCACGAGAAGATCTCGGTGATCGCTCCGATCACGTGGCTCGCGTCCATGGGGCTCCGTCGGTATGGCAGAAGGCGCGCTCCGGATGGAGCGCGCCTTCTGTATCGGAGCCACCTGTCGGAATCGAACCGACGACCTATTCATTACGAGTGAATCGCTCTGCCGACTGAGCTAAGGTGGCGATCTCGCGCCGCCCGAGCGGCACGAGAATCAAGCATACCGGGTCGGAGCCCGTGCTGCGAACCGACGGCGTCAGCCGGGCGTTTCGCATCAGAGCAGTCCGGTCAGGAGCAGACGAGCCCGTCCTCGGGCACGGTGCCGTCGACGAGGAACGCCTCCACGGCGTCGTTGATGCACTCGCTCGCGCCGTTGTACGCCGTGTGCCCCTCCCCCTCGTACGTGAGCAGCACCCCCGATTCGAGCTGGGCTGCAAGCGCCTCGGCCCACGCGTACGGGGTCGCCGGATCGCCCGTCGTGCCGACGACGAGGATGGGCGCGGCTCCGGAGGCGGAGATCTCGCCGCGCTCGCCGGTCGGCGGGTAGGGCCAGTACTCGCAGGCGGATGCGCCGGACCAGTACGGCGCGATCGTCGGCGCCTCCTCCGCGATCCGCCGCTCGGTCTCCTCGACCGCCTCTTCAGGGTCTTCCGGGTAGTCCATGCAGTTGTAGGCGTTGAAGGCCTCGGTCGAGTTGTCCTGGTACTCGCCGTTCTCGCGGCCGTTGTAGAAGTCCGCGAGGAAGAAGGCGGTCGACGGGTCGCCTTCGAGGGCGCCCGCGAGCGCCTCCGTGAGGTACATCCAGTTCGCCTCGTTGTAGAGCGCCGCGATGATGGCCGTCATGAGCGCATCGGCGCCGAGCTCGCGCCCGTCGTCGTAGGGCAGAGGGCGCGCGTCGACGCTCGCGAGCAGTGCCGAGAGGTCGTTCATCGCGTCCTCGGCCGACCCCGCGAAGGGGCAGGCCGCGCCCGTGTCACCCGCCACGCACGCCTCCATGTAGGTGCGCAGGGCGTTCTCGAAGCCGACCGCCTGTGTCACGCCGACCTCCTCCCCGGAGGTCGAGGGGTCGATCGCGCCGTCGAGCACGAGGCGGCCGACGCGATCCGGGAAGTTCTCGGCGTAGGTCGCTCCGAGGAACGTGCCGTACGAGAACCCGAGGTAGTCGAGCTCGGCCTCGCCGAGGACGGCGCGCAGCAGATCGAGGTCGCGCGACGACTGCTCCGTCGTGATGAACTCGAGCAGCCCGTCGCTGTTCTCCGCGCACGCGTTCGCGAACGCCTCGGCGCGCTCCTCGAGCTCCGCCTCCCACTCGGCGGAGCCGCGCTCACCCTGCGGGATGTCGTAGAGGTAGGCGTCCATCTCATCCGCGTCGAAGCAGCGGACAGCGGTCGACGCGCCCACGCCGCGCGGATCCCATCCGACGACGTCGTAGCTCTCCTGCAACGCGTCCCCGATCGACCACGCGATGTTCTCGCGGATGAAGGAGACACCACTGCCGCCCGGACCGCCCGGGTTGGTCAGCAGCGATCCCTGTGCCCGCCCGGAGAGCGCGGTCTGGCGGATCACGGCGAGCTCGATCTCGCCCGCCTCGGAGTGCTCCCAGTCGAGCGGCGCGGTGACCGTCGAGCACTGGAAGTCGCCGCCGCACGGCGTCCACTCGAGCTGCTGGTCGTAGAACGGCAGCAGCTCGTCGGGAACGCCGTCGAGCACCGGCTCGGCCCCGAGGACGGTTCCCGACTGCCCCTCCCCTTCGACCGGGATCTGCGCGGTGAGGCAGCCCGACAGCGCAAGGGCGGCCGCGGAGAGACCCGCGACGACGGCCGTCGGACGGCCGAACCGCCTCCGGAGGGGATGACGGGCGATGGTCATGTCTTCCTTCCGCTGACGATGGTGACGAGCAGGCTCTCGAGCGCGAGCGTGGGCTGCACGTTCTTCTCGAGCGCGTCGCGCGTCTCGGCGATGTGGTCGAGCACGACCAGCGTGCGCTCGGGCTTCCACGCGCCCGCCAGCGCTCGGAGGTCGTCGAGGAGCTCGAGGTTGATGAGGCCCTCCTCCCGCCCGAGCTGCAGGAGCACGACGTCGCGGTACAGGGACTGCAGATCGGTGAGGACGCGATCGATCCCGTCGCGCAGGCTGCGCGTGGCGCGCTTGCGCTGCTCGTCCTCGAGCGCCGTGATCTGCGCGCGCACGGCCGGCGGGATCCGGGCGCCCTCCACGACGCCCACCGTCCGCAGGAGGGCGGCGCGCTCTGCCTCGTCGCGCTCGGCGGTGAGGGCCTTGGCGTCGTCCGTGGCGGCCTGCACGATCTCGCCGGCGACCTCGACGACGTCGCCGATGCCCCGCACCCGCATGACGGCGCGCAGCGTGTCGTCGCGGCGCCGGCGCGACGCGGCGTCGGTCGCGAGCCGCTGCGCCATGCCGATGTGACGCTGCGCGTGACGAGCCGCCTGCTCGGCGGTCGCCTCGTCGACACCCGTTCGGGCCTGGATGAGCGCGGCGACGTCGGCGACCTCCGGCTCGCGCAGGCGCAGGAGCCGCACACGCGAGCGGATGGTCGGCAGCAGATCCGCATCGCTCGGCGCGCAGAGCACCCACACGGTCTCGGGCGGCGGCTCCTCGAGAGCCTTCAGGAGCACGTTCGAGGTGCGCTCGGTCATCCGATCGGCGTCCTCGACGACGATCACGCGGTACCGCCCGGTCGATGGCGAGAAGTACGACCGCTCCACGAGGGCGCGGGCCTGGGCGATCGTGATGATGACACCCTCGGTGCGCAGCGCGGTGAGGTCGGGGTGCGTTCCCGCGAGCACCTGCTTCATCGTCGCGGTGTCGTCAGGCGCCGACGCGATGAGCGCGGCGGCGAACGCCCGCGCGAGGGTCGATCGCCCCGAGCCGGGCGGACCGGTGATGAGCCACGCGTGCGCGAGCGAGCCCGCGCCCGACGCGGCGGCCTGGAGGATCTCGACGGCCTCGTCCTGCCCCCACACATCCCCCCACGGAAGAGCGGGCGCCGCGACGGAGGTCATACCGTCAGCCTAACCAGCCCCGCCGACAATGCCCTCCGCGCTCACGCGTGCGGGGTCAGAGCAGGGGCGCGACGCGCGCGCGGATGGCCTCGGCGAGCGTCTCCGGCGAGAGGGCCGCATCGACGACGAGGAAGCGCTCGGGCTCGGCGGCCGCGAGCGCGAGGAAGGCCTCGCGCACGCGACGGTGGAAGTCCTCCTTCTCGGCCTCGAGCCGGTCGAACGGCTTGTCGTCGGCGTCGAGCCGTGCGCGCGCCGCGGCCGGGTCGAGATCGAGCAGCACGGTCACGTCGGGCAGCGCCCCCTCCGCGGCCCACAGCGACAGACCGCGCACCTCGTCCGCGTCGAGCACGCGACCGGCACCCTGATAGGCGACCGACGAGTCGAGGTAGCGGTCCTGGATGACGACCTCGCCGCGGTCGAGGGCGGGGCGGACGACCGCGCGCACATGGTGGGCGCGGTCGGCCGCGTAGAGGAGAGCCTCCGCGCGCGGCGCGATGTCGCCGCGGTGGTGCAGGACGATGTCGCGGATGAGCTGGCCCACATCGCTGCCGCCCGGCTCGCGGGTGCGCACGACCGTGCGGCCCTCGGCGGCGAGCCAGTCTTCGAGCAGACGCGCCTGCGTCGTCTTGCCGACGCCGTCGCCGCCCTCGAACGTGATCCAGACCCCGCGCGCCACCGTCACTTCTTCTTCGCGGCCGGCTTGCGCGTCGTGGTCGTCTTGCGCGTCGTCGTGCGCTTCTTGACGGGCCCCTTGGCGCGCTTGTCGGCGAGCAGCTGCTTGGCGCGCTCGAAGTCGATCTCGTCGACCGTCTCGCCGCGCGGGATCGTCGCGTTCGTCTCGCCGTCGGTCACGTACGGCCCGAAGCGGCCGTCGCGCACGCGGATCGGCTTGCCGCTCACGGGGTCGTTGTCGAACTCCTTGAGCGCGCTCGACGCCCGGCGCGCGCCGTACTTCGGCTGCTTGTAGAGCTCGAGCGCCTGCTCGAGCGTGATGTCGAAGATCTGGCTCTCGCTCTCGAGCGAGCGCGAGTCGGAGCCCTTCTTCAGGTAGGGGCCGAAGCGGCCGTTCTGCGCGGTGATCTGCTCGCCGCTCTCCGGGTCCTCGCCGACGACGCGCGGGAGCGACAGCAGGCGCAGCGCGGTGTCGAGGTCGACCGTCTCGGGCGTCATGCTCTTGAAGAGCGACGCCGTGCGCGGCTTCGGCGCAGCGGCCTTCTTGGCGCCGCGCTTCTTCGGCTCCTCGGCCACCTCGCCCGTCGCCTCGTCGACCTCATCGGCCGACGGCGGCTCCTGCTCCTGCACATACGGACCGTACCGGCCGTCCTTCACGACGACGATCTTGCCGTTCTCCGGGTTCTCGCCGAGCACCCGGTCGCTCACGACCGGAGCATCGATGAGCTCCTGCGCCTTCTCGGGCGTCAACTCGTCGGGCGCGAGATCCTCCGGCACGTTCACGATGCGCGGCTTCTCGTCGGGCTTCGCGGGGTCGACGACCTCGAGGTACGGGCCGTACTTGCCGACCCGCAGCGTCGCCGTCTCGGTGATCGGCATGGAGTTGATGGCACGCGCGTCGATTTCGCCGAGGTTGTCGACGATGTTGCGGAGGCCGGGATGCCCCTCGCCGCCGAAGTAGAACGACTTCAGCCAGTCGACGCGGCGCTGCTCGCCGCGCGCGATGGCGTCGAGGTCGTCCTCGAGCTCGGCCGTGAAGTCGTAGTCGACGAGCTCGGAGAAGTGGTCTTCGAGCAGGCGGATCACGCTGAACGCGATCCAGGTCGGGACGAGCGCCTGACCGCGCTTGACGACGTACCCGCGGTCGAGGATGACGCCGATGATGCTCGCGAACGTCGAGGGCCGCCCGATGCCGCGCTCCTCGAGCGCCTTGACGAGGCTCGCCTCGGTGTAGCGCGGCTTCGGGGTCGTCTCGTGCCCCTTCGCGGTCGCGTCGGAGAGCGCGAGCTCGTCGCCCTCCGCGACGCGCGGGAGCGACTGCTCCTTCGCCTCGTCGGCGTCGCCGCGCTTCTCGTCGCGCCCTTCCTCGTACGCCTCGAGGAAGCCCTTGAACGTGTAGACGGTGCCCGACGCCGTGAACTCGACCTTCCGGCCATCCGCCTCGGTCTCGAGCGTGACCGTCGTCGTCTCGAACTTCGCGTCGGACATCTGGCTCGCGATGGTGCGCTTCCAGATGAGGTCGTACATCCGCTGCTCGTCGCGCCCGAGCTGCCCCGCGACCTCCTTGGGTGTGCGGAAGCGGTCGCCCGACGGGCGGATCGCCTCGTGCGCCTCCTGCGCGTTCTTGCTCTTCGACGCGTACGACCGCGGCTTGAGCGGCACGGCGCTCTCGCCGTACAGCGCGACCGCCTGCTCGCGCGCGGCGCTGATCGCCTGCGCGCTGAGGTTGGTCGAGTCGGTGCGCATATAGGTGATGTATCCGCGCTCGTACAGGCTCTGCGCGACCGACATCGTGACCTTCGCGGTCATGCCGAGCTTGCGGCCGGCCTCCTGCTGGAGGGTCGACGTCGTGAACGGCGCGGAGGGGCGCCGCGTGCCGGGCTTCGCCTCGACCTTCGTGACGCGCGCCGTTCCCGTCTCGTCGATCGCGGTCGAGAGCTGCCGTGCGCCCGCCTCGTCGAGCACGACGACCGCGCGCTTGAGCTGGCCCTTGTCGTCGAAGTCGCGGCCGACCGCGAGGGGCGCGCCGTCGACGCGCACGAGACGCACCGAGAAGCTCTCGGCGGCGCGCGCCGCGGTCGCCTCGATGCCCCAGTACGAGGCCGACACGAACGCCATCCGCTCGCGCTCGCGGTCCACGACCATCCGCGTGGCCGCGGACTGCACGCGTCCTGCGCTGAGCGCGGCGCCGGAGCTGCCGCTGCCGATCTTGCGCCACAGGACCGGGGAGACGTCCCAGCCGTAGAGGCGGTCGAGGATGCGCCGGGTCTCCTGGGCGTCGACGAGGGCGAGATCGAGCTCGCGCGTCTTCTCGACGGCGGCCTGGATGGCGTCCTTGGTGATCTCGTGGAACACCATGCGCTTGACCGGGATCTTCGGCTTGAGGGTCTCGAGGAGGTGCCACGCGATGGCCTCGCCCTCGCGGTCCTCATCAGTGGCGAGCAGGAGCTCGGAGGCGTCTTTGAGCGCGCGCTTGAGCTCGGAGACGGTCTTCGTCTTCCGATCGCTGACGACGTAGTACGGCTCGAAGCCGTGCTCGATGTCGATCGAGTACTTGCCGTAGGCCTCGCGGTCCTTCTCGGGGATGTCGCGCTTGTCGGCGAGGTCGCGGATGTGGCCGACCGAGCTGAGCACCTCGTAGCCGTCGCCGAGATAGCTCTGGATCGAGCGCATCTTCGTCGGGGACTCGACGATGACGAGCGTCTTGCCGGCAGCGGTCTTGCCTGATGCCGTCTTGCCTGATGCCAAGGGGCGTCCTTTCCTCGAAGCACACCATACACATCGCGCGCCGACCGGACGCTCACAGGGGAGCGCCTCGGCTCATGAGGGAGGCGGGCCCGCTCGGGCAGCGGCCGCCACCGGGAATCCGCCGTATCGGGACTGGACGGAGACGGTTGCGATGAGACCCTCCACGGTACAGGACGCCAGGGATGCCCGGCCCGCACCCGCCACCTGGCCCGCGAGCCCGCAGGGGTCGCCGGCGACCGCGCCGCTCGCCGCATCGGCCGCGGCGAGCGCCGCTGCGTCGGCCACGCTCGCGATGCGCTGGCTCTCGGCCGCCGCCCCTCCCGCGGCGGCGAGCCCGACGACGAGCGCGCATGCTGCCGCGACCACGCCCGCCCCGATCGCGGTGCCCGACATCACCATCCTCCGGCGAGTGCGCAGCTCGACGCGGAGAGCGGGACGGCGAGCACTCCGATGCGGGCCTCGGCCTCGGCCGTCGCGCACACGAGGTCGCCGTGGTTCGCGATCGAGAGCGCGCCGCCGACCGCCGCGACGATGCCGGCGGCGCGCCCCTCCTCCTCTCCCCTCGCGATGAGCCGCGCCGCGTCGGCCGCGGCGTCCTGGAGCTGCACCTGGCGCGAGGCCGCGCCGAGCCCGGCCATGCCGAGCGCCGCGACGAGCACGACGGCGGGCAGCGCGACGGCGAGCTCGGCCGTGACCGAGCCGCGCTCGCTGGCCCGCCACCGCCATCCGCGTCGCCGCCGCACCGCCCGCCGCATCACGGAACCGTGAGCGCGCGGCGCACGAGGTCGGTGAGGATCTGCTGCACCTCGCCCGACCGCATGATCATCACGAGCAGGCCGGCGAACGCGACGGCCGCCATGGTGACGATCGCGTACTCCGCCGTCGACGCTCCGGTCTCGTCGTCGAGCAGCTCGACGAGTCGGAGGGTGGGCTTCTCTGACATGTGCTCCTTCTTTCTCTCTGGATGGATTCCCGGGGTCGATGGCTCAGCCGCCGAGTGCGGGCAGAGGGGTCGCGCGGATGACGCTGAGCATCATCGGCGCGACACCGAGGCACAGGAACGCCGGCAGCGTGCACACGCCGAGCGGCAGCAGCAGACGCGAACCGAGGCGCGCCGCGCGCATCCGGCCCTGCGTGCGCGCGTCGTGCCGGTCGTGCGCGGCGGCGGCGCGGAGCAGCTCGACCGCTGGCACTCCTGCCGAACGCGACAGAGCGAGCACGGGCTCGATGTGATCGACAGCACGGGGTCCGCCCGCGGCCTCGTCGACGAGCCGCGTCGCGCGGTCGATCGACACGCCGCCCGCGAGACCGATGGCCATCAGCTCGGCGGTCATGCCCGGTGTCCCGGCCGGGGGCTGAGCCGCGCGGACGAGCCGACCGGTCCAGATGCGAGCCAGGAGGAGGAGGCCGAGCCCGCTCCCCAGGCAGACGAGGCCGATCGCGTCGCCCACGAGAACGGAGAGCGTGTCGAACCCGAGAGCCCCGCCGATGAGCAGACCGAACAGCGGCAGCCAGGCCATGAGACGCGCGGTGCCGGCGGGCTCCGCGAGGGCGACCCGCACGTCGTCACCGCTCTCCTGCGCATCGCGGAGCGCGGCCGCCATCGCGCGGAGGCTCTCGGCGAGCGGCGCGCCCACCGCGATCGACACATGCCACGCGGCTGCGACGTCGCGCCAGGCGGCGGCGAGGCGGTTGGCCGCCGGATCGCGCCGGCGCTCGACGGCCGCCGCCTCCGCCTCGATCGCCTCGACGAGGGGCATGCCGGCGGCCGAGCGCGCGACGATCCGCTCGGCAGCCGCGTCGCCCGACTCACTGAGGTGGCGCCATGCCGTCGTCGGCGATGCACCCGCCTGCAGCAGCACGGCCAGACGCAGGACGCTCTCCGCGACCGGACCGGTCGGCTCGTCGCGGCGCCTTCTCCTCAGCGCCACGGCTCGACCTCCTCGATCGCCAGCCGACCCCGTCCATCCGCGAATCGCCCTACGCGGGCCAGCCGGCGCTGCCCGGCGCGGTCGCGCTCGAGGTGCAGCACGAAGCCGATCGCGCTCGTGACCTGGCGCGCGACGGCGTGGTCGTCCATGCCCGCAAGCGCGCCGAGGGCCTCGAGACGCGCCGGCACGTCGTCGAGACCCGATGCATGCAGGGTGCCCGCGCCGCCGTCGTGACCCGTGTTGAGCGCCGTGAGGAGCTCGCGGACCTCCTCGCCGCGGCACTCCCCCACGACGATCCGGTCGGGGCGCATCCGCAGCGACTCCCTCACGAGCCGGGCGAGGCCGATCGCGCCGGCGCCCTCGAGGTTCGGCTGCCGCGCCTCGAGCGACACGTGATGCGGATGCGCGATGCGCAGCTCGGCGACGTCCTCGATCGTCACGATCCGCTCGTTGGGCGGAGTGTGCGAGAGCATCGCCGCGAGCAGCGTCGTCTTGCCGCTGCCCGCGGCTCCCGTCACGAGCACGTTCTCGCGCCGACGCACGATCTCGACCAGCCAGGCGCGGACGTCGTCGGCGAAGGCGCCGCCGCGGCACAGGTCGCCGAGGTCGGCGCGGGTCAGTCGGGGCACGCGGATCGACAGCGACGTTCCGCTCGAGCTCACCGGCGGCAGGACCGCGTGGATGCGCATGCCGCCCGGCAGGCGCACGTCGACGCACGGCGTCGCGTCGTCGATGTGGCGTCCGCCCCGTGCGATGAGCTCGGTGGCCAGGTCGCGCACCTCGCGCTCCGATGCCCGCCAGCTCGGATCGTGTCGCGGCCCCTCCCCGCGGTCGACGAAGAGCCCCGCGGTCCCGTTGACGAAGAGGTCGGTCACGGCGTCGTCGGCGAGGTACGGCGCGAGCGGCCCCAGGTCCGCCCGCGCCGCCAGGTCGTCCCGCCGCGCGGCCTGCACGTCGTCATCTCCGGGCGCGCGGCGGGGGTTTCCACGCGGCTGGACGATGAAGGGAACGGCCATGCCTCGACGCTAGGGAGCCCGCGCCCTCGAGAACGGGCGCTCGCGCCATCCGTGGAGAACCACGACGAGACACGCCGCCTGGGCACACGGCGTCAGGCGGCACATCGCCCGGATGACAGGATCGATGTCATGCCCGTCGCGACCCCGATCGACCTTGAGCGCTGGCCGCGCCGCGAGACGTTCGAGCACTACCGGGATCGCGTGCCCTGCACCTACGCGATGACGGTCGACCTCGACGCGACCGCCTTCGCCGTGGCGCTCGCGGCGTCGCCGCGCAAGACCTACCTCGCCCAGATCTGGGCGATCGCCACCGCCGTCAACGGCCGGAGCGAGTTCCGGATGACCGTCGACGCCGACGGCGCGCCCGCCACATGGGACGTGGTCGATCCTGCGTTCACGGTGTTCAACCGCGACCGCGAGACGTTCGCCGCGGTGTCATCACCCTACGACGCCGACTTCGGGCGCTTCCACGAGGCGGCCGTCGAGGTGCTCGCGGATGCATCGCGTGCGACCGAGATGTTCCCGCAGGGCGGCCTCCCCGCGAACGCGTTCGACGTGTCGAGCATCCCGTGGACGAGCTTCAGCGGATTCGCCCTCCAGATCGACGGAGGCACCCGCCATTACGCGCCCATCTTCACGCTCGGGCGGTACCGCGAGAGCGGAGGGCGCACCGTGCTGCCGTTCGCGGTGCAGATCCATCACGCGGCCGCGGACGGCTTCCACACGTCCCGCCTCGTGGACGACATCCAGCGTCTCCTCGCGGATCCGTCCTGGGTGGTGGCCTGAGGGCACCCCCGACTTTCGGAGGTACCCGACCCGTCCGGCGGCGGCGTAGGTTCGGATGGTCGGCTTCGTCAGCCGGCGCCGCGGCGTCGCGGCTTCAGGACCTGCACGCGAAGGAGCGATCGAATGTCCAGCCAGATCGACCACCTGCTCACCGAGACGCGCCGATTCGCGCCGTCGCCCGAGTTCGCCGCGAACGCCGTCGCGAAGGCCGACCTGTACGAGCGCGCCGGCGCCGATCGCGAGGGGTTCTGGGCCGAGCAGTCCCGCGAGCTGCTGCACTGGGAGAAGCCGTTCACCCAGGTGCTCGACTGGTCGACGCCGCCGTTCGCCAAGTGGTTCGCCGATGGCGAGCTGAACGTCGCGTACAACTGCCTCGACCGCCACGTCGAGGCGGGCAACGGCGACCGCGTGGCCCTGCTGTGGGAGGGCGAGCCGGGCGACTCCCGCACGGTCACCTACGCCGAGCTCACCGACGAGGTCAAGCGCCTCGCGAACGTGCTCACCGACCTCGGTATCGGAGCGGGCGACCGCGTCGCGATCTACCTGCCGATGATCCCCGAGGCCATCGCCTCGATGCTCGCGGTCGCGCGAATCGGCGCCATCCACTCGGTCGTCTTCGGCGGGTTCAGCGCCGACAGCCTGCGCTCGCGCATCGACGACGCCGGCGCGAAGCTCGTCATCACGGCCGACGGCGGCTACCGCAAGGGAAACGTGTCGCCGCTCAAGCCCGCCGTCGATCAGGCGCTCTCCGACCGCGGCGACGGCGCGCAGCTCACCGTCGAGCACGTTCTCGTCGTCAAGCGCGGTGAGAACGAGGTCGAGTGGACCGAGGGCCGCGACCTGTGGTGGCACGACGTCGTCCCGCAGGCGCCGGCCGAGCACACCGCGCAGGCCTTCCCGTCGGAGAACCCGCTGTACATCCTGTACACGTCGGGCACGACGGGGAAGCCGAAGGGCATCCTGCACACGTCGGGCGGCTACCTCACGCAGGCTGCGTTCACGCACCGGAACGTGTTCGACCTCCACCCCGAGTCCGACGTGTACTGGTGCACGGCCGACATCGGATGGGTCACCGGGCACACGTACGTCGCGTACGGCCCGCTCGCGAACGGCGCGACGCAGGTCCTGTACGAGGGCACGCCCGAGTTCCCCGCACCCGGCCGGTGGTGGGACATCGTCGAGAAGTACGGCGTGACCATCCTCTACACCGCCCCCACGGCCATCCGCGGGTTCATGAAGCAGGGCAGGGTCATCCCGCAGCAGCGCGACCTGTCGAGCCTGCGCGTCCTCGGCTCGGTCGGCGAGCCGATCAACCCCGAGGCGTGGGTCTGGTACCGCGACGTCATCGGCGGCGGGAAGACCCCCATCGTCGACACATGGTGGCAGACCGAGACGGGCGCGATCATGGTGTCGGCGCTGCCCGGTGTGACGGAGGCGAAGCCCGGCTCGGCTCAGGTGCCCCTCCCCGGCATCTCGATCGACGTCGTCGACGAGAAGGCCGAGCATGTCGGCAACGGCAACGGAGGCCTGCTCGTCATCACCCAGCCGTGGCCGAGCATGCTCCGCGGCATCTGGGGCGACCCCGAGCGCTACAAGGAGACCTACTGGGACAAGTTCGCCGAGCAGGGCTACTACTTCGCGGGGGATGGCGCGCGCCTCGACGAGGACGGCGACATCTGGCTGCTCGGCCGCGTCGACGACGTCATGAACGTCTCGGGGCACCGGCTCTCCACCGCGGAGATCGAGTCGGCCCTCGTCGCCCACGAGGCGACCGCGGAGGCCGCGGTCGTGGGCGCCTCGGACGAGACGACGGGTCAGGCGGTCGTCGCGTTCGTGATCCTGAAGGAGAGCTACCTCAAGGAGCACGGCCCGGATGGTCTCGCGCAGCAGCTGCGCGCATGGGTCGGCGAGCAGATCGGCCCGATCGCGCGTCCGCGCGACGTGTACATCGTCGGCGAGCTGCCGAAGACCCGCTCGGGCAAGATCATGCGCCGCCTGCTGCGCGACGTGGCCGAGGGACGCGAGGTCGGCGACACGACGACACTGGCCGACACCGCCGTGATGAGCGTGATCTCCGCCCAGGTGCGGTAGGACGACGACAGAGGCCGGGCCCCGCGGGGCCCGGCCTCTGTCGTCGTCCTGTCAGGCGAAGAGGAACGCCACCTCGACCTCGACGGGAGCGTCGAGCGGCAGCACCGAGACGCCGACCGCGGAGCGCGAGTGCCGCCCGGCCTCGCCGAAGATCTCGCCCAGCACCTCGCTCGCGCCGTTGATGACGCCGGGCTGGCCGGTGAAGGCCGGTGCCGATGCGACGAACCCGGTCACCTTGAGCACGCCCGTGATGCGGTCGAGTCCGCCGACCGCGTCCGCCGCGGCGGCGAGTGCGTTCAGGGCGCAGATGCGGGCGAGTGCCTTCGCGTCGTCGGCGGCGACGAGGCCCTCGCCATCGCCGACCTTGCCCGTGTGCGGGAGCGAGCCCGACACCATCGGCAGCTGACCCGACGTCTGAACAACATCGCCGTGCACCTTCGCGGGGATGTACGCGGCCACGGGTGCGACGACGCCTGGGAGCTCGATGCCGAGCTCTGCGAGCCGCGCGCTGACCGTCACTGGGCGCCGCCCTCGAACTGCTTCGCCGCCTCGGCCGCGGCGCCGAGGCCCGCGTTCGACGGCCCCGCCTCGGTCAGCGGCCGCTTCAGGTAGGCGACGAGGCCGCCCTCGGGGCCCTGCACGACCTGCACGAGCTCCCAGCCCTGCTTGCCCCAGTTGTTGAGGATAGCCGCCGTGTTGTGGATGAGCAGCGGCGTGGTGAGGTACTCCCACGTGGTCATGGAACTCCTGTCGTTCGAGCGTGTGCGGCGCTGGGAATGCGGTCCGAGGACCATGGCCGAAGGCGGGGATGTTCAGGGAACTCCCCTACGATCAAGCCTATGCCCGGAGCGAAAAGGACTGCGAGCGGTGTTCTCGGCGGTGTGCTCGGCCTCGTCGGCCTGAGCGCGATCGCCGGAGTGCTCGTCACCGCCACCGTCACCCCCGCGATCGCCGTCGCCGGCTCTGCCGCGTCGAGCGCGATCACGATGTTCGACAAGCTGCCCGCGTATCTCGAGGTGGATACGCCGATGCTGCCGACCACGATCTACGCGAAGGGTCTCGACGGCAAGGACTTCGTCCTGACGTCGTTCTATGACCAGAACCGCGTCCCCGTCTCGTACGACGAGGTCACGCAGACGATGTACGACGCGCTCCTCTCCAGTGAGGACCCGCGCTACTACGACCACGGCGGCATCGACCTCATCGGCACGACGCGCGCCCTGCTCAACAACTTCCAGGGCGGCGACACCCAGGGCGGCTCCTCGATCAGCCAGCAGTACGTCAAGAACGTGCTCATCCAGAAGTGCGAGCAGGAGGCGCCCTTCGGCTCGCAGGAGCAGCTCGACTGCTACAACGACGCGATCGAGGCCGAGGGCGTCGAGGGCTACGAGCGCAAGCTCCAGGAGATGCGCTACGCGATCTCGATCGAGCAGGAGTACTCGAAGGACGACATCCTCATCGGGTACCTCAACATCGCGAACTTCGGCGGTCAGACGTACGGCATCGAGGCCGCCGCGCAGTACTACTTCCACACGACGGCCGCGAAGCTCACGCTGAGCCAGGCCGCAACGCTCGCCGGCATGGTGCAGAACCCGAACCGGTACCGGTTCGACCTGCCGGATGGCTCCTACACCGATTCCGAGGGCGTCGCGCGCAACACCGCGGAGGATGGCTACGCGGCGACGAAGCAACGACGCGACTACGTCCTCGGCCGCATGCTCGAAGACGGCAAGATCACCCAGGAGCAGCACGACGCTGCCGTCGAGGAGCCCATCGAGCCGCAGATCACCCCGCGTGAGACGGGCTGCGGCGCCGCAGGCGGCTCCGCGTACTTCTGCAAGTACGTGCAGCAGACGATCCTCACCGACCCCGCGTTCGGCGAGACCGACGAGGAGCGCTGGGAGACGCTGCGACGCGGCGGGCTCAAGGTCTACACGACCCTCGACTTCAACATCCAGATGCCCGCCGAGGCGGCGATGAAGGCCACTGCTGCGTCGCACATCGACGGGATCGAGTTCGGCGCCGCGGCCGTGACGGTCGAGCCGAGCACGGGCAGGATCCTGGCGATGGCCCAGAACACGAACTTCTCCGAGGACGAGAAGGTCGTCTCGACGCAGCCGGGTTACTCCTCGCTCGTCTACGCGGCAGACAGCGCGCACGGCTCCGCCAACGGATTCCCGGTCGGATCGACATACAAGCTCTTCACGCTCATCGACTGGCTCGAGAAGGGCCGTTCGATCAACGAGGTGCTGAACGGCAACAACCGCGTCTTCCAGTACAAGTGCGACGGCGTCCAGCAGTACAACACGTCGAAGATCGGCAACTTCGCCAACGGCAACGGTTACACGGGGACGGTCACCCGCTTCACGAGGGACTCGCTCAACTCGGGCTTCCTCGCGATGGCCGAGCAGCTCGACGTCTGCGAGATCAACCGCGTCGCCGAGCGCTTCGGAGTGACCCTGGGCAACGGCGGATCGGTCACCGACGAGAACGTGCTCTACGACGTCCTCGGCTCGAAGGCCATCGCGCCCATCGACATGGCGTCGGCCTACGCGACGATCGCCAACAACGGCGTGCGCTGCGAGCCGCACGCGATCGATCGGATCACCGACATCGACGACAAGGAAGTGCCGGTCCCCGAGACAGGCTGCGAGCCGGTCATCGAGCCCAATATCGCCGCGACGGCGGCCGAGGCGCTCAAGTCGGTCATGAACGGCGGAACGGGTGCGGCAGCGAACCCCGGCGACGGCACCGAGCTCATCGGCAAGACCGGAACGCACGAGAACGTCTCGACAATGATGATCGAGTCGTCCACGGCCGCCACGACGGCCGTCTGGGTCGGCAACACCCGGGGGCTCACGGATCTCCGCACGATCTGGAGCAACGGGATCAACGGCAACAACGTCCGCTATGAGCTCGCCCGCCCGATCCAGGCCGCGGCCAACGCGCACTACCCCGGCGGCGCGTTCCCCACGCCGGATCCGAACCTGACGCGTCGCGTGCTCGTCGATCTCCCGGACGTCACGGGCAAGTCGATCGACGAGGCCACGAGCATCCTCCGCGGTGCCGGCTTCGGTGTCACGGTCGGCGAGACCGTCCCGGGCGATCAGCCCGAGGGCACGATCCAGCGTCAGGACCCGGGCGCGGGTCAGGCCGCTGGCGGCACCAACGTCACGATCTTCCCGAGCGATGGCAAGGCGTCGTCTGTTCCCGATGTATCGGGCATGTCGGTGCAGGCCGCATTCGCGGCGATCACCGGCGCAGGCTTCGACAACGTCGAGCGTGGCAGCTGCTCCGAGAACTCCGACGCCGGCAGCGGCAAGGTAACCGGGACCGACCCCGAAGCAGGAACGGTCGCCGATCCGAACACCGTGATCCGCGTGAACTACGAGGCCAAGAGCTGCGGCGGCGGAGGCGACGACAAGAAGAACGACAAGGACGACGACTAGTGGCGTCGCGTCCTGGTGTCGCGGCCCTCGGCGCCCTCGCGGGCGCGGGGGCCGCGGCCGCCGTCTGGGGCATCGGCATCGAGCGGCACCTCTTCACCGTGCGCCACCACACCGTGCGCGTGCTCGAGCCGGGGGCGACTCCCCTGCGGGTCCTGCACGTCTCGGACGCCCACATGGCGCCGTGGCAGCGGGGCAAACAGGAGTGGATGGCTAAGCTCGCATCGCTGCGCCCCGATCTCGTCGTCAACACCGGCGACAATCTCGGGCACCGCGAAGGCCTGGCCGGCATCCGCCGGGCGTTCGAGCCGTTCGCCGGCGTCCCCGGTGTCTTCGTGCACGGGTCCAACGACCTGTACGAGCCGTCTCCGCGCAACCCCCTGCGCTACGTCCTCGGGCCATCCGAGCGGGCCACGACCGCGCCGAAGCTCGACACCGCGGCCCTCGACGCGTTCTTCGCCGACGAGCTCGGCTGGACGAGCCTCAACAACGCGGCCGCCACTCTGGACGTGCGCGGCACGGCCGTGAAGGTGTTCGGTGTGAGCGACGCGCATCACGACCTCGATGACCTCGATGCGCTCCCCGCGCACGTCGCGGCGCTGCCATCCGCTCCGGTCTCGATCGGCGTGACCCACGCCCCGTACCGACGCGTCCTCGACGCGTTCACGGAGCTCGGCGCCGACGTCCTCATCGCGGGTCACACGCACGGCGGCCAGGTGCGCGTGCCGTTCTACGGCGCCCTCGTCTCCAACTGCGACCTTCCGCCGAAGCAGGCGCGGGGGCTGTCGAGCTGGACGCACGACGGCCGGACCGTGCCGCTCAACGTGAGCGCGGGCCTCGGGCACTCGATCTACTCCCCCGTGCGCTTCGCGTGCCCGCCGGAGGTCTCGCTGCTCACGCTCGCGCCGCGCGCCCGCTGATCAGCCGGCTCGACGTTTTCGCAGCCGAGGCACGGATGCAAAACCTTCCATCCTCACCGCAACGAGCGTCTGCGAGCAGCGTCCGGTGGCTGCTGTTCGCGGGGGCCGTGCTGCTCGGGCTGTCCCTGCTCACGGCAGGTCAGCCACCCGACCGAGGTGAAGAAGACGCGGTCATCCTGGTCCTGCTGATGTTCGCAGCTCCCGGCTTGTTCCTGGCGGGGCTCGCGATCGCTCGCGGCGCGCGCGGGCGCAACCCTGGTGAACTCGGCCGTGTCATTCTTCCCGTGCTGATTCCGTGCGGGCTCGCACTTGCCATCCTCGCCGTCGTCGCCGTAATCGGTCGCCTCCCGGCCGAGTTCGTCCCCTGACTTCGCTGCTCACGCTCGCGCCGCGCGCCCGCTGATCAGCCCGCGCGGCGCGCGCCTGAGTCGGTTCCGCGAGGGATCCGGCTCATCCCCCACACGAGCGCGCCCGCGGCTGTCAGCGCGACCAGCAGCCCGACGACGTGCGCCACGAGGGAGCCCTCGCCGCGCTCCGGCAGCAGGAACCCGTACGGAACCCAGCCGTCGACCGCGCCGCGCACGAGGACGACGGCGAGCCAGAGTACGGGGTAGGGGAAGACGACCCACAGCTCGCGCCACGAGAGCCGCGGACGATCCGGCGCGACGAGCCAATCGACGAGGGCGAGAGCCGGGAAGACGATGTGGAGGGCGATGCTCACCCAGACGGGAGCGGACCCCGTACCTGGCACGAGCACGTTGTAGACGACGCCCACGATGATCAGGCACGTCGTCGCCACCGCGCGGGCCAGTGCCAGCCAGCGCGGAGCCGCGCTGCCACGAAGTCCGTATGCGCCCGTCGTGACGAAGACCCCTGCCGCGAGCAGGCTCGACAGATTCGTGAAGTACCCGAAGTAGTCGAACGGGTTGAATCCGTCACGTCCGAGCGCGAACGTGTAGCCGAGCACGACAATGACGGCGACGCCCGCCGCGATGCGGGCCAGGCTCAGCGCTCGCCCCGGACGTGGGATGGTGGCCGAGCGCTGCATGGCTCGACAGTACCCGGCGGCGTCTGGGTGAGACCGGGTGCGCGCCAGCCCCAGGCAGACCGGGGTGGCGCCGAAGCCGCGGCACTCCCGGGGACACGCCGGATTCGGCTCACCGCGTCGGATCGGGTAGAGTAGACGGGTTGCCACGGGGTGTGGCGCAGCTTGGTAGCGCGCGTCGTTCGGGACGACGAGGCCGCAGGTTCAAATCCTGTCACCCCGACCACACGAGAAGGGCCGGTTCCATCGGAACCGGCCCTTCTGCTGTCCCGGCCTTCGGCCTCGGGTGAGGGTTATCGGCCAGAAAGAGTGGATGGGTCGGGTGTGTCATCCTCGTCCTGCCCACCCAGAGCGGGCCCAGAGGCCTTCGGTGGCGTCGAGGCCTTGCCCGTAGAGGGTGGGGGTGATCTGGTCGTCGTGGCGGGGTT